>NZ_RZTB01000170.1:0-7861 GCF_003997735.1 Mesorhizobium sp. M7A.F.Ca.MR.148.00.0.0
TGATTTGCGCCAGTGACCCGCCGCACAGGCGGGTTTTTCGTTTGATGCTCCGTCAAATCTCCCGCGCGACAATTCAGCCGCGTGAGATGACAGGGTCAGTTGAGCTGGTTGAGGATTCCAGAGCTGCTCGCGACCATCAAACTCCGGTAGATCAGGAACGCCAGCGTACAGATCGCGGCGAGCGCGATCGGCACGCCGAATGGCACCACGCCCTTGCGGTCCAGATGCTGGACGACAAGCCGAAAAGCACCCGCGGGCAGCAGGAAGGGGTTTTTCACGATCGCCGCGGTGACCAAGGCGAAAACCAGGAGCAGCACTGAAAACACCGCGAGAGCGGCGCCGCTGATCAGGAATGGCACGACTGCCAGCAGCTTGACGTCGCCGGCGCCGATCTTGCGCAGGGCCCAGAAGGGCAAGAACACGACGAACAGCAGAAGCCCTGCACCGGCGCTCAGCCCCATGTCCCACCACGAGCCGGACTGGAGCGACAGCAGCAGCAGGCCCCCGGCACCCAGGCAGAGCAGCAGCAGCACGTCGCGATTGGAAATCTTCTGGGTCTTGAAATCGACCCAGGCAATCCTTGCCAGCAGAGGGATGGCGAGCACCTTCAGCAGCAGCGCCTCGACCAGCAGCATGTTAGCGCTCGACGTTCTGCACGCTTGACGACAAAAGCTTCAGATTGTTGGCGACGGTCGGGTCGTTGGGCGCCAGTTCGTAAGCCTTGAGGAAGTTCGAGCGCGCATCCTGCAGCTTGCCGCGCAGCAGGTAGGAATAGCCGACATTGTTGTAATATTCGGGCGTCGCGCCGACCAGCTTGAAGGCCTTGGCATAGGCCTTGTCGGAGAGGTCGAAGCGGTGGATCCGGTCGGTGCAGGCGGCCAGTCCCATCCAGGCGTTCCCATCATTGGGCGCCAGTTGCGTCGCCTTGAAGAACAGCGCGCCGGCATTGCCGTAATTCTCGGCACGGAACTGGTTCTTGGCTTCGGCAACGGCCTGGTCCGAGGCATAGTATTCGACGTCGCTGACCGTTTTCAGCCCGTCGAAAGCATCGCCAAAAGACGTCACGTCGCCTTTCGACGGCTCGTTGGTGCGCACGACACCGTCGGTTATGTCCGCCGTCTGGCAACCGGCAAGCACCGCCATGAGCAGACAGGCCGCGGCCGCGATAACCCTCTTCATAAATGTGTCCCCTAGGGTCCCCGACTCACATTAGGACCAAATCATATACCAAACTAGAAGAAAACGCCCTTCATGCGAATGATGACCGGCAACATGATGACCATCATAACCACAGGGAAGATACACAGGCCCAGTGGTATCATCATCTTTACCGGCAGAGAATTGGCGCGCTCCTCAGCACTCAGAATTCTCTGGCTGCGCATCTCGGCGCTATAAACACGCAAGGCATCGGTGAGGCTTGTCCCGAGCTCTTCTGATTGCCGGAACAGCACGGCCAGTGCCCGCGCCTCTTCAAGACCGATCCGGTCCGAGAGTTCGCGTAGTGCCTCGCGCAATGGTTTGCCGGCGCGCAACTGCAAGTTCATGATCGACAGCTGTATTCCCAGCCATTTGTGGGTGGCAGCCATTTCATGACTGACACGTTCGACCGCCGCCTCCAGGCTCATGCCGGCATCGGCGCAGGTGATCATCATATCCATGAAGTCGGGAAAGGCACGGCGATAGATTCGTTTCTGACCGTTCTCGAAGCGATCGAGCATGATGCTCGGAATCACCATGCAGGCTAGGCCAAATAGAGCAGAGCCAGCAAAGGTTATGAAACCGGGCAGTTGTGGCGGAAGTATCCGAGACAAAAGTGCATAGATGGCCAAAAAGCCTAGGCAGACCGCGACCAGACGGGACAGGGTATAAAGCAGTGGCGCGCTTGACTTATAAAATCCGGCGCGAAAGAGCTTCGCTTCCAAAGCATTTGGCTCATCGCGCTCCTTTTCGATCGACTTGAAATATGCGTCGACCGGCCGCTGCGCCGCAGCCTTGGCAACCACGTCTTGTCCAAGCATGGACCGGCGGTCTGTAATTCCCTCCCCTATCAAGCTCTGCGCGACAAGCTTTCGTGTTTGCAGAGCCGGCAAGAAGACAAGCGCGCCAAACAGGAAAAAGGACGCCGCCGCCGAAAATACGACGATAGACACCAAGAAACCAATATCCTGAATATTTGAAAACAATTTACACTTCGCTCCTGTCAGAAATCAAAATTGACCATTCGATACATGATAAAATCTCCAAGCAAAGCCAACAGGCCGAATAGTGTGAATATTGGGAATATTAGTTCGTCGTGCCACACGCCCCCATAATAAGATGGAGAAATTATTTGAAGGATCAGGAACATAACGAGGGGGAACAGTGATATTACCCAGGCCGACACGCGCCCCTCGGCGGAAAGCGCCCGGATTTTCATTCGAAGCTTCTGCCTTTCGCGCAGTACAGAGGACAGGTTGGACAAAATTTCAGTCAAATTACCGCCGGTCTTGGCCTGGATCGACAGCGACACCGACAGCAGCTGAAGGCCCTCGAAGCCGACACGCTGCGAGAGCTTTCGCACGGCCTGCTCGATGCTGAGACCGAAGGTGATCTCATCGGAGACGATGCCGAATTCAGTGCCCAACGGATCGGGCATTTCGCGCGCGACCAGACCGATTGCGATCGAAGCGGGATGTCCGGCGCGCAGCGAACGAACGATCATGTCGAGCGCATCCGGCAGTTGTTTGGCAAACTTCTGGATTCGTTTGTTGCGCGCACGCCGGAGGACGAGAAGCGGCAAGACCAGCCCGACGACCAGAAAGATGAGCGATGCCAAGGTGGAGAAATTGAAAAGGAAGGCCATCAACAACGCCATCGCCAGTCCGACGAGCAGGAATGTCGCGGCGAATGTCAGGGGATTTCCAGTGATGCCGGACTGGGTATAGAGCCTGTTCAGCCAGACCATTCCAAAAAGGAAATCGCCGGAGTCCGTGAGCCCGCGCTCTCGCAGCAACCCCTGTAACGTTTGTTCGGCCGGAACATCGCCGGCGAGCCGCTTCAGCCGGCGATTGACTGCCATGGACCGGGAGCGGCGGCCGGCAAAGGAAAGATAGAGAGCTTCGCCTGCCAGAATGACCGAGGCTGCCGCCAGCATGTAGATGAAATAGAGCAGAGCTTGACCCGTCGGCATCAGAGGGCAACCTGCGGGTTGAAGGCGTCCTTGGCGAAATGATGGCCAAGCGTTGCGGCCTCTGGAGCGAAACGCGGACGGACACCGGTTGCGCGAAAATCTCCGATGACCTTGCCCTCGGCTGTAACCTCACGGCGGACAAAATGATAGATTTCCTGGAGCTGGACGACATTACCCTCCATGCCTGTCAGTTCCGATATGGAGGTGACACGCCGGCCGCCGTCCGAAAGACGCTGTGTCTGCACGATGATGTCGATGGCGGACGCGATCTGCGCCCGGATTGATTCATGCGTCATCGGCATGCCGGCCATGCCGACCATCTGCTCCAGCCGCGAGATCGCATCGCGCGGCGTGTTGGCATGGATTGTCGTCATCGAGCCTTCATGGCCGGTGTTCATCGCCTGCAGCATGTCGAAGGCCTCTTCGCCGCGAACTTCGCCGACGATGATGCGGTCTGGCCGCATGCGAAGGGCGTTCTTCAGCAATTCGCGTTGGCGCACCTCGCCCTTGCCCTCGACATTGGGCGGACGCGTCTCGAGCCTGCCAACATGCGGCTGCTGCAATTGCAGTTCGGCCGCATCCTCGATGGTGATCAGTCGCTCCTTCGAGGGGATGTAGCTCGACAGTGCATTGAGCAAGGTGGTCTTGCCGCTGCCGGTGCCCCCCGAAACCAGGATCGATTTGCGCGCCTGGACTGCGATCCGCAGCAGTTCGATCATCGGCGGACGGATCGAATTGAATGCCATCAAACGCTCGAGCGAATAGGGGTTTTTCGAGAATTTGCGGATCGAGACCAGAGGGCCGTCGACCGAGACCGGCCGCACCGCGATATTGACGCGAGAGCCGTCCTCCAGCCGCGCATCGACCATGGGCGACGATTCATCGACACGCCTGCCGATGGCCGAAACGATCTTGTTGATGACGCGCAGCAGATGCGCCTCGTCCCGAAACCGGATTGGCGTCTCTTCGACGATGCCCCGCCGCTCGATGAAAACGCGCTTATGGGTGTTGATGAGGATGTCCGTAATGGAATCATCCTTGAGTAGCGGCTCTATTGGCCCGAGACCCAACATCTCGTCGGCGGTATCGCTGGTGAGTTGATCGAGTTCGCGCGCATTCAGCGGCACAGCACGAGCGCGAACGAACTCGCGCACGATCGGACGGATCTCATTCAGGATCTCATCCTTGGAAGCATTTTCAAGGGCGGTCAGGTTGAACCGGTCGATCAAATGGCGATGCAGTTCGACCTTGATCGTCAGGAAATCGTCACCATGCACTTCGATCTCAGCTGACGGAGATAGCGCGGGAACAACAGCCAGCGCTGCGAACGGCTCGGTTTTTGCCTCGACCTTCGACTCACTTGGTCCCTTGATGAACCGCCCCAGCATAATCGCTTATACTCCCCTTAGTCCCTCATTAGCGGAAACTAACTGTTAACCACAGGAGGCACAAGCGCTCAGGTGGTCGACCTACCATCAATACTTTCTACATAGTTAAGATCAGGAGCCTGTAATGACGCGCTTATTTGACATGGAAGCCGGTCTCATGGCCGAGGCGTCGGCATCGCTTTCCGGGCCCAATCCGATCCCGGGACAAACCGCCCAAGATAGGCAGCTAAGCCCTTAGACATAAAGGAATATGCATTATTGCTAATGCTTCCGCAATCTTGCCACATCCGGGGCCAAATTGTGAACGAATGGTTAAGGCGCTTGAAAAACGAAAAGAATCAAGCTGTTGCGAAAACTCGGAACTGTAATCTTCTTGCCGAATCATGTAGATGAAAGTTAAGGAACCCTTAATCTCGTTTGACTCAGCGTTTTCTCGAGACCTAGGATCGAGATGACGGGGGATGCTTGGGTATGGATTTCATCTCTTGCTCTGTCTCGTCGGGTTCAAACCTCCAAAGGGAGAAATTGACATGAAGAAGCTCATGACGATGACCCGGCAGTTCCGCGACGATGAAAACGGCGCTGCCATGGTCGAATATTCCATCCTGATCGGAATCATTGCGGTCGCCGCGATCGGTTTCATCATCGGCATCGGCGGGTGGGTCACGGGTCGGTTTACGCAACTTTGCACTGCGCTCGACGGTACGGTCGGCACCTGCGCTAGCGGCGCCGGCAGCTGATCAATAATCCCCAGGTCCGGAATTGACCTTCCGGGCCTGGGTTCAAATCGCCGCGGGCGAATTCCCGCGTCTGCTGGGGCTTGGGGTTCATGCGTGCCAACACACTGATCATGGTCGTGCTCGCCGGTGTGTTCGGCGTTCTCGCGGTCGTACTTGTCAACATATGGCTCGCCGGTCAGCGAAACGCCATTGCGCAAACAGGCATCGTCCAAGGCAGCACGGTCGTCGTTGCCGCGATGCCGCTGAAGTTCGGCGATGCGTTGAGCGCAGACAAATTGCGCGAAGTCGCATGGCCTGCGGGTGCGGTTCCGGCTGGGGCGTTCAAGACAACGAAAGACCTGTTGGCTGGTGACGGTGCCAAGCAGGCGCTGCAAGCGATCGGCGTCAATGAGCCGATTCTCGCTACCAAGATCACAGGCCCCGGCCAGCGCGCCACGCTTTCGGCGGTGCTTGGCGAAGGCATGAAGGCCGTTTCGATCCGCGTCAATGACGTACTCGGTGTCGCCGGCTTCGTCTTCCCGGGCGACCGGGTCGATGTGCTGCTGACGCGCACGGCGCGCGGCGATGACGGGGCAGACAGGAGTTTTGTCGACGTGCTGCTGCAGAGCATGAAGGTGCTCGCCATCGACCAGGTGGCCGACGAAAGCAAGGACAGCCCGACGGTGGTGAAGTCGGTGACGCTCGAGGCCAGCACCCGGGACGCGCAAAAGCTGACGCTAGCAGCAGGCGCCGGCCAATTGTCTCTGGCGCTGCGCCAGGCCGCGGCCAGCAAGGGCGAGACAACGGAACGGGTAACGCTTTCCGACCTGACCGGCGACACGCCGGCCGATGTCGCCGCCAGGCAGGCGGAGCTCGACAAGAAGGCAGCGGCGGAAGCTGCGGCCGCGGAGGAGCGCAAGCGCGCCGAAGACAAGCTAGCAGGTTTGACCCAAGCCGTAGAGCAAGTGGGAAGCCGTCTCGACCAGTTAAGCAAGGTCAAGCCGGCGCCGGCTGTGGCAGGTGCGCCGCAGGTGAAAGAAGTCGTCAAGGAAGTGGTCAAATATGTGCAGCCGGAAGCACCGGCGCGGGCGACAGTCGGTGTCTTTAGAGGTATAAAGCTCGAAACATATGATGTGCCGCGACAAAAATAACATGGGCATATCAGATACGTGGAGTGCGAATCAGCCGACGAGGGGGTAGAGTTAATGCGTGTGTTTCAGGGATCTCTGACCGCCGTTCTGGCCTTTTTCTGTGCGTTGCTGTCGTTGAGCTTCGCGGTTCACGCTGCAGACCGCTTTATCGACGTGTCGACCCCTAGCGTGCACCGGATTTTCCTGCCGATGTCGCAGTCGGTGACGATCCAGGTGAGTGCCAATCTCGGCGACATCGTCGTCGGCGATGAGAAGATCGCCGATGCCCAGCCGATGACCGACCGCACGCTCTATGTCATCGGCAAGGGCGCCGGCACCACCACGGTCAATCTGTTTTCGACGGACAAGCGCTCGCTCGGCGCCCTCCAGATCGAGGTCGGCGTCGATGTCAGCGACATGGCGCAGGCGATCCGCCAGGTGGCGCCGAAGTCGCGCATCGAAATCGGCTCGGTCAATGGCAGGGTCAGGCTTGGCGGCCATGTCAAGGACAGCGCCACGCTGGCGGCGATCATGGACGTGGCGAAGCAGTACGGACCCGACGAGATCATCAATTCCGTCACTGTCGACGACAGCCAGCAGGTCAATCTGGAAGTGCGTGTTCTGGAAGCCAAGCGCAACGCCGGCCGCGATCTCGGCGTGTCGATCAAGAGCACGAACGGCGACGGCACGACTAAAACCGGAACCGGCATTGCTGCCGTCGACGAAGACGGAGTGGTGCTCGGCCCGGGCGGTCTGCTCAGTAACCTCCTGTCCGCCTCCACCCCCTTCGGAGCCCTGATCACCCGCGTCATCGACAGCAACATCAAGGTCGACCTGTACATTGAGGCGCTGGAGGCCAAGGGCGTGGTGCGCACGCTCGCGAACCCCAACCTAACCACCCTTTCCGGCGAGCCGGCAAGCTTCAACGCCGGCGGAGAGGTGCCTATCCGCAGCGTCGACAAGGATGGCGAAGTCCAGATCGAGTACAAGCAATTCGGCGTCAATCTTCTGTTCACGCCGGTCGTGCTCGCCGACGACAAGATCCACATCAGGCTAGCGCCGGAGGTCAGCGACCTGACCGGCTTCACCACCGCCGGCGACCCGATCTTCACCAACCGCAAACTGACAACCGTCGTCGAGTTGCGCGACGGCCAGAGCTTCGCCGTCGGCGGGCTTCTGTCCAGCAAGACCACCAAGCTACAGAACCAGGTGCCGTGGCTCGGCCAGGTGCCGATCGTAGGAGCGCTGTTCAAGAATTCGAGCAGCCAGAAGGAAGAGACCGAGCTGGTCGTCATCGTCACGCCGCATATCGTGCGGCCGGTGAAGCCCGGTGAGCAGCTGGCGACGCCGTTCGACAAGACAAGGCCCGCCAACGATCCGGAATTCTTCGTGCTCGGCCAGCTTGAAGTGACCAAGGACATGGTCCGCAAATATGAACTGGGCGAAGGCGTCACC
>NZ_RZTB01000171.1:0-7847 GCF_003997735.1 Mesorhizobium sp. M7A.F.Ca.MR.148.00.0.0
CTGCCGAACGCGCCGCGCGCACCGACCGTACCGACGCCACCGGCATGCGCATCGATCAGGCCGGCCGCTACCGCGATGCCGGGGACGAGGCCAAGGTCCGCAGCCGCCTGCGCGGTCAACCCGCCGCCAAGTGCGCCACCCGCCGGCACGATCTGCGTGCCGATGCGCGCGAACCCCTCGTCGGCCAGGCTCCCTAGTCCGATGGTGCGGAAATAGGCCTCGTCCCAGCGGCTTTCATGCGCCAGATAGGTCCATTTGCAAGTCACCGTGCAGACCGAGCGGGCAAGGCTGCCGGTCGCCCGCCAGGTGAGGAAATCGGGGAGGTCCATGAACTGCCAGGCGGCGTTGAACGTGTCGGGCAGGTTTTCGGCCAGCCAAAGGAGTTTCGGCGTTTCCATCTCCGGCGAGATGACGCCGCCGACATAGTTCAGCACCGCCTCTCCGCTGCGGTTGATGCGGCGCGTCTGCTCGACCGCGCGGTGATCCATCCAGACGATGATGTTGCGTTCCGAATTGCCGGATTTGCTCACCGGCAGCGGCACGCCGCCCTCGCCCAGCACCACCAGCGAACAGGTGGCGTCGAAACCGATGCCGGCGATCGCCTCGGATGCCACGCCAGACTGAGCGACCGCTTCCCGCGTGGCCGCGCACACCGCCCGCCAGATGTCGTTGCTCGACTGCTCGACAATGTCGCCGGCCTCGCGCCAGACCTCGATATCCCGCTTGGCCGAGGCGAGCAAGGTGCCGGTGTGGTCGAACACCCCGGCCCGCGCGCTGCCGGTGCCGACGTCGATGCCGAGATAATGGGGCATGTGAAACCTTCGGTTTGGCGAGTAGCGAGTAGCGAGTAGCGAGTAGCGAGTAGGTAGGTCGTTGGATTCTTCCCTATTCGCTACTCCCTATTCCCTATTCGCTTAGAGATCATTGCTCTGCGGCAAAATCACCAGATCGCGGATCGTCACGTTGCGCGGGCGGGTCAGCATGAACATCACCGCTTCGGCCACTTCGCGCGGCTGCATCAGGCCACCGGCGGCGAGTTCTTCCTCGAGCTTGGCCTTCGGCCAGTCGTCGACCAGCGCCGTCACCACCGGGCCGGGCGCCACCGCACCGACGCGCAGGCCGTGCTTGGCGACCTGCCGGCGCACCGTGTGGACGAAGGCCTGCACGGCGTGCTTGGAGGCCGTGTAGATCGGCTCCCAGACCACCGGAACCAGTCCGGCAATCGAACTGGTGACGATGACGTCGCCCGTCTTGCGCTCGATCATGTGCGGCAGCACCGCCTGGATCGAGCGGAAGCAGGCATTGATGTTGAGGTTGAGCATCCGGTCCCAGGCGTCGGGATCGCCGGTCGCCACCTCGCCGCCGACATAGGCGCCGGCATTGGCATGGAAGATATCGAGCTGGCCGGCCTTCTCCAGAATCTGCGGCATCATGGTGGCGACGCTGGCCGGCTGCATCAGGTCGATGACCAGCGGGATCGCCTTGGGGCCGAGTTCGGCGCACAGTTTGTTCAGCGTCGCCTCGGCGCGGTCGACCAGCACCACGCTGGCGCCGGACGCCAGCATGTGCCTGGCGCATTCGAGGCCGATGCCTGATGCCGCGCCGGTGACGGCGGCAACTTTTCCGGACAGTTTTTCGCTCATGTCTTGCTTCCTGTTGATGGGTTCAGGCCCGGCCATGGGAGACACGCGAGCGGCGTGCCAGCGAGTCGACGATGACCGCGATGGCAAGCACGGCGCCGGTGATCATGTACCGAAGCGACGAGGACAGATCGAGCAGCGTCAGGCCGCTGGCGATCGACTGGATGACGATGATGCCGAGCAGCGCCGAATACGCACTGCCGCGACCGCCGAACAGGCTGGTACCGCCTATGACGGCCGCCGCGATGGCGTTGAGGTTGACGTCGCCGGTGCCGGCCTGCTGGCTGGCCGAGGCCAGGCGGGCCGCCGACAGCACGCCGCCGAAAGCAGCCAGCATCGAGCACAGCACGAAGGCGCTGGAATAGATCAGCCGCACATTGATGCCGGCGCGCCTTGCCGCCTCGCGGTTACCGCCGACCGCCGACATCGAGCGGCCCCATTTGGTCCGCGTCAGCGCGTAATGCATCGATATGACCAAGCCGACGAACAGGCCGAACATCCACGGAATGCCGCGCGCCTGGTTGAGATAGAAGACGATGAGTTCGAGAATGACCGTGATCACCACCGCCCGTATAACCAGGCCGCCGGTCGACGGCGCCGACAGATTGGCGGCGCGGCGGCGCGTAACGGTGCGCAGGCCGGTGACCAGCATGACGATGCCGGGCACGGCCGCCAGGGCGAACGAAACAAATTTCGGCATCATCAGCAGCTGGCCGAAATTCACCAGGTTCGAGCCGTAGGGCAGATTGATCGAGCCGGTCGAGCCGAGAATGTAGAGCTGCAGGCCAAGCACCGCCAGCAGACCGGCCAGCGTCGAGACGAAGCTCGGCATGCCCAGCCGGTTGAACAGCAGCGCGTAGAGTGCGCCGATAAAGCCGCCGACGGCGACAGCGGCCAGAATGGCGAGCGCCACCGGCCAGCCCTGGTTGACCCACAGCGTGCCGACCATCGCCGAGGCAAAGCCGCTGATCGAACCGACAGACAGGTCGATTTCGCCGACCATCAAGACGCAGACGATGCCGAGCGCAATGACGCCCACGGTGGAGCAATCGAACAGCAGATTGACCAGATTGCTTGATGATAGGAAGATCGGGTTGATGCTGGCGAACACCGTCCAGATGATGGCCAGCCCGACGATCACCGGCAGCGAGCCGAGATCGCCCGAGCGGACCCGGTCGAAGAACCTGCGGATGGCGCCGCCGATCCCCGCCTCATGCTTGACGCGCACATCGGCGCGGTCGAGCTGCGGCGGCACGGGGGCGGCCTGTTCGGCTTCGCGGCTCATGGGCGTGGCTCCTGGGTTTGGTCTTGCCTGGCCTGTCTCCGCTCGGCGCGCCGCGATACCGAATTGTTCGACGCGCCGGTGATGGCGCTGACCAGTTCCTGGTTCGAGGCATCGGGGGTGAAGATGCCGTTGTTGCGGCCAAGCCGCAGCACGACGATGCGGTCGGCGACGGCGCGCACGTCTTCCATATTGTGGCTGATGATGACGACGCCGAGGCCGCGGTCACGCACCCGCTCGATCAGGTTGAGCACTTCCGCCGTCTGCGCCACGCCAAGTGCGGCCGTCGGCTCGTCGAGCAGGATGAGCTTGGGTTCGAGCAGCAGCGAGCGGGCTATCGCCACCGTCTGGCGCTGGCCGCCCGACAGTGACGCGACCACTTCGCGCACGCTTGGGATGCGCGCCGATAGCTCGTTGAGCAGCGTCCAGGCGCGCACTTCCATCGCTACCTCGTCCAGCCGCAGCGGGTTGAGCTCACGGCCGAGAAAGATGTTGGCGACGATGTCGAGGTTCTCGCACAGCGCCAGGTCCTGGAACACCGTGGCTATGCCGAGCGTCAGCGCCGCACTCGGATCTGCAAGCGTCACCTGCTTGCCGCGAAAACTGATCGTGCCTGAACTCGGCTGATGCACGCCGGCCAGGATCTTGACCAGGGTCGACTTGCCGGCGCCATTGTCGCCGACCAGCGCCACCACCTCGCCGGCATGGACATCGAGATCGATGTCGGTGAGCGCCGAAACGGCGCCAAAATTCTTCGAAACGCCGCGCAGGCTGAGCACCAGCTCGCCTGCCGGAACCGGTTCGTCCGGGATATCGATCATGCCAGGAAGCCTTTCAAAACCGGTTCAAAAATGTCGGATGAGCGCTGCCTGGCCACCGCGCGGTGGCCAGGCAGCGGAGCGGGCAAGGGTCGCGGTCAGTTCCCGATGCCCAGCTTCTTGCAGCCTTCCGCGTAACGATCGACGCAGAGTTCAGCCGCAGTGTTGATCTTCTTGTCGATGATCTCGGCCTTCAGGTTTTCCTGCGTCACCACGGCCGGCGTGAACAGCTGCGAGGGCGTGTCGTACAGCGTCATCTCGGCCTTCGGCGTCTCGCCCGAAAGCAGCTTGATGGCGATGTTGGCGGCCGCCGCCGCCACGATCTCGCTCGGCTTGGAGATGGTGTTGTACTGGTCGCCGGCGATGATCAGCTGCAAGGCCGCGATCGTCGCGTCATTGCCGGTCACCGGCGGCACCGGATCGACGCCGGCCGCCTTGAAGGCGGCGATGGCGCCGCCACCGGTGCCGTCATTGGCGGCAACCACGCCGAGGATTTTCGGCCCGAAGCGGGTGATCTGGCCGCCGGCCCATTGCTGCGCCTTCGGCGGCGCCCATTCCGGCGTGTCGTATTCGGCCAGGATCTTGTAGCCGCTATTGTCGAGGCCGGCATGGATGCCCTTCTTGATCAGGCCGGCCGCCGCGTCGGTCGGCGAGCCGTTGATCTGCAGCACACCGCCGCTGGCCGGATCGACCTTCAGCGCCTTCAGGTGCTCGACCAGCGAGTCGGCGATGGCCTTGCCGATGCCTTCATTGTTGAACGACACATAGAAATCGGCCGGCGCTGTCGGGATCGGCCGGTCATAGGCGATGACCTTGATGCCCTGGCTCTGCGCCAGCTTGACCAGCGAGGCGGCGGCGGTCGAGTCGACCGGGTCGAGCACGATCGCCTTGGCGCCCTGCGAGATCACCGAGTTGAACTGCTGCTGCTGGCGCGAGGCGTCGGCATCGGCATTCTGGTAGAGCACCTTGCAGCCCGGGCACAGCTTCTTCATCTCGGCGGCGAAGCCGGGATAATCATGCTGCTCGTAGCGGGTCGAGGCCTGGTCGGGCATCAGGAAGGCGACGGTCGCGTCGGTGACTTCGGCGGCCCTGGCGATCGCGGCGGTGCCGGCCAGCAGCGACAGCGCAAGGGCTGCCACGCCGGCGGACTTCAATGAAGATGAAAGTTTGGTCATTCGGTCTTCTCCGTTTCTGGATATGGTTGTAAGAAGGTCGTTGACTGCTTTGGTCTGAAGACACCCATCCGCCCTCGCCCAAACTGCATTGGGAACCGGGACCCGGCGCCGGCCTTTCGAGCCGCGCCGACAACCTCCGCCGACGGAGGAATTCGAGACAAGCGTTCTCCATCGCGAACCGCTCCACGCGGCTCACGTCGTCATGCAAAAGAAAAATCCTCCCTTGGGTCCTCCCTGGCTCCTCCGTTAAGCGGCTTTTCCCGCGTTGATGTTGTCGGCCAGCAGGCGCCTGAAGCGCGAGGGCGGCATGCCCTTCTCCGCCAGGAACTGCCGGTTGAAATTGGACAGATTGTTGAATCCGACCTCGTAGCAGATGTCGGTGATCGAGGCCTGCTCGTCGCTCATCAGGATCTGGCAGGCGAGGTTGATGCGCAGCCGCTTCACATACTGCACCAGCGACATGCCGGTGTGACGGCGAAACGAACGTGAGAAAGCGCCGGTCGACTGGCCGGCGATGGCGGCGAGATCCGCCTCGTCGAACAACTGCGTCAGGTTCTCCCTGATATAGGCGAGTGCCTTGTTCATGCCGGCGGTCATGTAGCCGGAGGGATCGGGCCGGTAGCTGGCGCTGGCCAAAAGCTGGAATTCCTGGGCGCGGCTGAGCAGGCCGGCGATCATCATGAACAGCTCGATGCGGCGCACGCCTTGCGCCTGCATCATCTCTTCCATCAGCGGCGCCAGCGCCTTGCTGGTGCGGCTGGAAAACAGCACGCCGCGACGTGACGCCTCGAGCAGAGCCGTGAGCCCCGCCAACTCCGGCAGCACATGCATGGCATCGCCGATGAAACTTTCGGAAAACTGGATGATGCGGCCACGCAGCGGGATCGAACTGTCCCTGGGGATATCGCTGACCCAATTGTGCGGCAGGTTTGGGCCCGTCAGCACCAGATTGCCCGGCTCGAACTCGCCGATGAAGTCGCCGACGAAATAGCGGCCGTTGGTGAAGATCACCTGATGCAGTTCATATTCGGGATGGAAATGCCAGCGCACCGTGTGGAAGGGGTAGCCGTGCGACCACGCCTTGAAGGACTCACCGCGTCGTATCTGGACAACTTCCAGGTCCGGTTCCATGTCCGTTTCCTCCCGGGCCGGCACGGATATCTGCCGCGTTCGGCCCAATTCCCTAAACCGGCCGAATTGGTTTCGGCTCTGCATTTCAAGAGCCAAGGTACCGGCTCATGACAACAGGCGCCACCACGATTCAAGACAACGGATGATACTTTTTTAACCGGGAGGCGGCGCTCAGAAGCGCTATTCGGGCAGAACAGGTCAGTCTTGCTGACGCGTTCGCTCAATTGACCAACGAGAATGCTGCCGCCCGGGACAGGAATTCCGGCGTCTCCGTGTTCGCCTGGCTTATCGCAAGACCATGGTCTTCAGGCGCTGTGCAGCGCCGCATCGTCAGTTCACCTCGTGCGCAGCGCACCACCGGCCGCCGTCGCGAGCGGCGAAACCATCTCCGGCACCAGTATGTCGTGGCGGCGCGCGAAGCTGACCAGCGTGGCCCGCACCGTCTCCGAATCGATCTCGCCGACGATGCCCGCCTTGCAAGCGTTGAGCGCGACAGCATGGGCGCCGTTGCGGCCGGCGCTCGGCCAGTCCTGCAGCAGTGCATAGGCTTCCATCACGCTGTCGATCTTCCTCGGAAAGCCCATTCCGACCAGAAGGGTGACCGGTTCGTCAAATTGCCCGCGATTCATGGCTTGTGCCTCCTCTCGATTGTGCCTGTAGCGGGCCGAGCACCGGGAGCGCGGCCCGCCGCGGATAGGTGAATGGACTGGCCGATTCCCGTTCAACCGCTGCCGGCGGATACCTTGGATGTTGCCGACACTTGCTGCGCGGCAAGGAACATCAGTGCCGACGCCGCGGTTCGCCGGTTCCAGCCGGCAGCTTCAGCCATGTCGAGCAGCCCTGCCAGCAGCGGCTTCAGCACGTTCCTGCATTCTGTTTCATAGGCCAGGAATTCCTTCGCCTGGTGCGTAGGAGCCGGTACGGATCCGAGGCCAGCCATTGCATCCATCTTTGCCTCCACTTTCTCTTCGGATGACGCCCGCTCCCCGCCAGGGAAGCGGGCGGATTGGCCTCGACCTCAGAAGTCCATACCGGCGCTGGCGGGCATTGCCGGGGCGGCGGCTTCCTTCTTCGGCTTCTCGGCCACCATCGCCTCCGTGGTCACCAGCAGGCCGGCGACCGATGCCGCGTCCTGGAGAGCGGTGCGCACCACCTTGGCCGGGTCGATGACGCCCTGGCCGTAGAGATCGCCGAATTCGTCGGTCTGGGCGTTCCAGCCCCAGCCGAATTCGCTTTTCTCGCGCAGCTTGCCGACGATGATCGAGCCTTCGGCGCCGGCATTCTCGGCGATTTGCCGGACCGGCGTTTCGATGGCACGGCGCACGATATCGACGCCAGTCTTCTGGTCCGCATTGTCGGTCTGCACGGCATCGAGCGCCTTGGCTGCCCGCAGCAGCGCGACACCGCCGCCAGGCAGCACGCCCTCCTCGACGGCCGCGCGGGTCGCATGCAGCGCATCGTCGACGCGGTCCTTACGCTCCTTGACCTCGACTTCGGTCGAGCCGCCGACCCGGATCACCGCAACGCCGCCGGCGAGTTTGGCCAGCCGCTCCTGCAGCTTCTCGCGGTCGTAGTCGGAGGTGGTCTCCTCGATCTGCGCCTTGATCTGCGCGACACGGCCCTGGATCTCTTCCTTGCGGCCGACACCGTCGACGATGGTGGTGTTTTCCTTCTCGATCACCACTTTCTTGGCCCGGCCCAGCATCTGCAGCGTCACGTTTTCCAGCTTGATGCCGAGATCTTCCGAGATCGCGGTGCCGCCGGTGAGAATGGCGATGTCTTCCAGCATGGCCTTGCGGCG
>NZ_RZTB01000172.1:0-7551 GCF_003997735.1 Mesorhizobium sp. M7A.F.Ca.MR.148.00.0.0
TTAAAGTTGAGAAATGGCAGTTATGATCTTGGACAGAAAGAATGGCTTGGCGAGCCGAGTTGCTACAGCCACGAAAGCCCGCCCCGGACAAAGCCGAGACGGGCCGAAGCTGCTTCGACAGCCTCAAGGCCCAGACAATGAGGGAGGATTGTAGGCCTGCAGCCAAACCTCGTACCGCAGTGAATGTTCCGCGGCTGTAAACTGTCGCTGGGAGTATCATGATCTTTCGGGGATCGACATTCTCGGCCAGTTACGGCAACTCCTTGTCGGCCGGGTCGAGACGTTGATACGCGCCATCAAGGCAGCCAAGAGCTCGATCAGCCGCGTGATCTTCATGTCCGTTGAGAAGGCTGATCTGCAAATCCAGTCCGCTCGGCGCTCTCAAGCTCTCTATGGGCATGCGACGCGGCAATGGCAGCCTGTCCAAAAGCGACGGCTATTTGGTTCAACGCTTTGACAACGTCACCAATGGCGTACATGCCTTGGATGGAAGTCTGCTGATGCTCGTCGACTGTGACATAGCCCTCTTCACAACATCTTGCGCCTACCGCCTCGGCGAGTTGAGAACGTACCTTGCACCCCAGTGCCAGATAAATGGCATCGAAGCGGGATGACGTCCCATCTTTTAAAATCGCCTCGCAACCGTCTGCTGTCGGGCAGAGCGTATCGAGAGCGTCACCGATGACTATGCCTCTTGCCCTCGCCGCACCACGAGTGCTGGGCGAAAAGTCGGATGCGTCGCTCCCAAGCATCGTTATGAGCGGTGTAAACCGACTGAGGAAAATGGCCTCTTTAAAGGCTCTCTCGTCGTGCCCGACGACCGCAATCTTCTGGTCGATCGCCTCATACCCGTCGCATACGGGGCAGAGTCGAACGACACCTGCGGCAATTGCCTCGCGTAGACGCGGAATGACAGGTGTCGTATCGATGATCCCTGTCGCCACAAACACCTTGCGTGTCCGGATTGCGCCGATCGAGGTCTCAGCGACGAACCCCCGATAGGCAGCGGCGAGGGAATGGACCTGCCCTCCAACCAGAGTGGCTCCATACAAGGTGGCGTGACGTCGAAGGCGATCCAGAATATCGGCTCCACTTATCCCTTCGGGAAAGCCAGGACAGTTATGGCTCGTTGGGATCAAGGCGGCACGAGGATCGCCGGCATCGATCACCAGCACGCGATGGCGAAAACGGGCGAGAT
This sequence comes from Mesorhizobium sp. M7A.F.Ca.MR.148.00.0.0, assembly GCF_003997735.1. NCBI lineage: Bacteria > Pseudomonadati > Pseudomonadota > Alphaproteobacteria > Hyphomicrobiales > Phyllobacteriaceae > Mesorhizobium > Mesorhizobium sp. M7A.F.Ca.MR.148.00.0.0. The sequence goes on from NZ_RZTB01000172.1 coordinate 1,199, forward strand.
ATTGAGCGGCGGTCAATCCCGCCGGCCCGCCTCCGACGATCAGAACATCTTCGGTCTCGGCGGTCGGTCGGCTGACGTGGCTGTCGTGCATGGTGCGGCGCATCACCGGCGAACGATTTGGTTCGTGAAATGTTCAAAGGGCGGTCTTCGGGACATCTGCTCGATGGCAACAGCGTAGAAACCAGGCTTCAACCCGATCGCAAGACGCCAGGCTCCTCTGTTTCCTTGAGCTCTTCCGTATCCTTGGGCGCGGCGACCAGATCGTGGAATCCGAGAGTAGCGACGAGATAGCCTGCCTCATCATAAACCTTCGTCACCCAACTGGTCGGGTCCACGCCATCGACAATTCCGTCGAGCATGGCCTCCTTGGCAGTGCGCTTCGCCTCTCTGACAGCCTCATCTCGATCAGCCATATCGGCAAAGATTGCAGGCTGCGACATGCCCTCGATAAACTCGAAGCGAAATTTCGGCATTAGCCGCTCCAGTCATTGTGCCAGCGGATCAAACATTTCTGGCAGGTTTGACCTCAACGCGGCGGTGTCGAAAAGGATGCAGCGGGTGTGCGCGTGACCATCAAACCTCAGGCAGCGTTGCTGCCTCCCATCTCCCACTCGTGCTACTTTGCCAGCACGCTACGCTCGCAGCTCTGACGATGGCGAGGTGGCGGAGATGCAGAAGTCTCCGCGAGATCGTGCGGCATCGTACGCTGAAGACGCTCGCAAGTCGCCGTTGAACGCCGCGCCGTGGATCGTGGACTGACGGTAAGAAGGACTAGCCGACCGCCAAGACCGGCCTCTTTCGCAGCCGCGCCCGCATGATGACAAGCAGAACCGTTTCATCTTTCATGCCACTCTGGAATAATTTTATAAGCTCGGCAGCAATCTGCTCGGCGTTGTAAGAGATCAGTTGAATCTCTGCTTCCTCGCAAAGCCTCTTGAGGACCGATTCCAGCAATCTCAACCCTTCAGGATAGATAGGTTGATCACTGGCGGTGTCGTAGGTCATGTACGCCCCTTTGACTCGACTTAAATCAAGGCCGCAGATGCTGGGCGGCAAGCCCATGCATGACTCGTTTCTGGGAAGAGGTCATTAACCTATGCAAGTTCGAACATGGCGCCGGATTCACGAACTGCAGGGGGGATGAACCAACAAAGGGCAGCATGTGCACGGATCGAGCTGGAGCCAGTCGTGAAAGCCCCTGCGCCAGGCCTGTTAAGTCCGGACGGTGTTCCTGCATGGTGCTGTAGGCGAGCGAGAGAGCCTAAAAGAATTCAATCACCTTACGGCTCCTCTTTTTGAGAGCCGGGATGGGTTTGCGATGCATTCGCGGCTGCGCCGGCGGTGACTTCACCGGATGCTGTGCAAGCCTTGCTTGTCTCAGCCGCGCCGTCTTCTCGGCGCGTTCGGCTCGTTCAGCGTCCAGCATCTCTTGGCTGATACGTTTGGCGCGGTCGTATCTTTCCTTGTCGTGATTGCGAGTCACGGACACCTCCTAGCCAGCAACAAAAATCCTGCGAACCTTTTTGGTGACACGCGGCTTGCGTTGGCTGGGACCGGGCGTGATGGCTTGTGCGAGGCGAGCCTCCTTCAACCGCGCCGTCTTGGCGGCGCGCTCAGCACGTTCCTTGTCGATAATGAGTGCTGCAGCTAATGTGGTATTCTCGTTGCGACCGTCATGATTGATCCGCGGCATCTCAGTGCCTCGCCCCGATTCTTGTCGCCCGTAGTGCCATTTTGCACCTGCGTCCCGCCCTAAACTGGTCTATCGCCGCTTTGAGTGAGGTTTCGGTTGCATGTTCCGGTTTCTCGCCCGGCTGGTGGTTGTCGTTGGCAGCTTGTGTAATGGCCATCTTGGTTCTCCTAGGGGGCCGAACTTCGATATGACACAAGTGTTCCAAGGCAACTCGCAAGCTGCAGGGCTATTTTCGATGTAGGGGCATGCGCGGATGCTCAGGCGCGTGATCGGAGCATCGTGTTGGAGGGCCGTAGCTGGAACTATGAGAGCGCAGATAGCGTGGTCGCCTGAACATGAACGGCGGCCTTCCCCCCTCTCGCAAAAAGCTGTCAGCGCGATATTGTTACCGGGAGCAAAGAAGCCTGGTGTCGACGAGAACTTTTCTCGCGACGAGATCGTTCAGACTTTGCTGCAGCACAGGGCCCCCGCAAGCGCATCAGCTCGGTATTGTAGGGAATTCGGGCGTTAGGGCCGTTGAACCGCTACGGGTGTGTCAGTAGCAAACTTACAGACAGCCGCAGGTCCAAACGAGCAGCACCGTTCCAAGCGCATACGGGACCAGAAGCAAACCTATCGTCACCCAGAAAGCTGGCTCTGCCAAGGCGGCCATGTCCTTGCGAAACTGCTCCATAGGGCTACCCCGGCAACTTCGACAAACGAATAGAGCTAATCTGGTAAGGCCTACGGCCCGCTTTTGGCATCTTCGACCTCCAGCGCATCCATGAGGGCTGCCACGTCGGTGGGTTCGCCATCGGCGTCACCATGCACGCCAGTTCGGGCGTTCTTTAGAGCTTGCTCGATCGCATCTTCAATGTTTCCGAGCTCGTCCTCACGCACCTCGCGACCATAACCGGCCGCTTCGGCATCCTGCTCGAATTGCTGGACCAGCACGGCGAAGCTCACTTCCTCTTTGCCAGCAAGAGTGCCGACATTCTCCTGCAGCCAGGTTTCAAAAAACTCTTTGGTCGCGTTCATCGGATCACTCCTTCGCCGGATTAAGCGCGGCGGCGATCCGAAGTTCCGCAATGCCGTCACTTTCCCAATCAGCAAGGGGATATGCTCATGGTGGGCTTGGCTGATAATCCCGAAAATTCGCCTGCGCGGTGCTGGCTCCGTACCGGGAGCAAGGCCGCCGGATGAGTTCACGCCCACCGAGCGCTCGTCGATCCGCATGCTCCCATCTTCGATCGGTCTGCATGGAACTATTGCCCGCTCCGTTGCCCAAGGCTGCCCCGGCGGTGGTTGTTCGCCTTCCCGCTATTCTATCCCGACATTCCGGATTGTATCACCTCATCGGCCGACAACCGGTCAGACATCGCTGCACTGTTGGTCTGGTCCATCCCGAACTGAGCGACCTGAATCATCATAGCCTTGGCCTTTGCAATGAGTTGGTCGTCAGGAAGGGTATGCCCGGCCTGCAGGGTGACTGTAATACACTCGCCTCCCTCTCCGCGGAATTCCACGATCGGAGCCTGGTCTCGGCTGACGACAATTCCCATCATCTGCATAAGAACCTCCTTCGACTGCAGTGGGCAGCCGAAACTCAACCCAGCTCGGCCGTCTAATCCTTGACATAAGCCCCAGGCTGACGACCGCCTCTGGGCGCCTTGGCGTCTTTCGAATGCTCGGCCATCGCAGGGCCTGCTCCGGAGACTTTCTCTGCGGCCGGTGACGGTGTCGCCGGCTTAGACGAGGTCCTGCCGCCCGATTTTTCGGGGCGTGGTGATATGCCAGCTGAAGAATTGTCTGAAGAAGTCATGGCTCGTTTCCTTAGCTGCGAAACTTCCTTACCAACCTCCGAAATGCCCTGACGTTCCATTGCGATCCCTTCGTGAGATAAGATCTCCGCAGGTGAACATGCCTCGTCCCTGGACGCGCATCAGGTAGGGGTTGATTTCGCAAGCGAACGGTAAAATGCGAAGCCGCTCCGGCGAGATACAGCTTAGCCCTACATGGCAGCGCGGGCATCAGAATACGAGCCGACGCGAAACAGAGGTCCATCCGTCGCCGAACCCGCGACAGGCAGCAGGTTCGGTCATTCTGCAGAAATGCGTTTGCCAGCTTGGACACAGCGGCAGTGCGCGTACCGCGCTATTCTCTCCTGGTGCCGAGAGCCTGATTGCAGCGCCGACTGGGAAAAGCCTGCGACACAGGCTGACTCCGCAGGTCAAACTATGAGGAACAATATCTCCCTTTGAAAGTTCTGGCCGACCCATGAAGGAGATATGAAATGTCAGAATCGCGCGAATGGCTTGTCCAATGGCTCAGGGATGCTCACGCCATGGAAGAGCAGGCCGAGACCATGTTGAATGGGCAGTTGAACCGAATTGAGAACTATCCTGAGCTCAGCGAACGGATTCGCCAGCACGTCCAGGAGACCAGGCAGCAGGCTGCTCGGCTGGAAACCTGTCTCGACCGCATCGGACAAGGATCTTCCACACTCAAGGATGCCGGCGGCAAGCTGACGGCAATGGCGCAGTCGCTCAGCGGTGTCTTCGCCGGTGACGAAGTGATGAAAGGATCGCTTGCAAGCTACACGTTCGAGCACATGGAAATCGCCTCCTACACAATCCTCATCGCCGCTGCCAAATCGCTGGGTGAAGCAGAGGTCGCCCAGGTCTGCGAAGAGAACCTGCGTGAGGAAGTCGCAATGGCGGACTGGTTGAAAAGCCATATTCCAACGACAACCGAGCAGTTCCTGGCGCGGGCCGACTCGGAGAGTGAAAACGCCAAGCGTTGATCAGCCGGTAGCGTATCGCTAAACAAGCTCGCCCCTTGCGCCGAAGCTCGGCGCAAGGCGCATCGAGGTTGAGCCGTTACCGCTGAAAGGCACTTCAAAGTAGGCAGTGCGTGAGTAAGTTTCCGATTAGCTCTCCGTGCCGCGATAGTATCCTTGACGCCAATTGAACTTGAAATTCCGGACGGAATTCTCTGCCATGTGCCGCTCCTTGAGAGCCCGCCGAACTGCCCATCATACGGATGTTGCTATCGCCCACTTTTTGGCGACAGTTCCCCATCCCCAACCATCTCCGCCAGCCGGCTGAGGAAGTCCACCAAAGCAGCTTGCGGCTCGTCGATTTCGCCGACCACGACCGAAATGCCCCAACGTCCAAGCACGGCCTCCTCCACAGGGTTTCGGCTGGTCATGAAGATGAACGAGGGCGGGCGATCTTTCTCATAGCCGGACCGATGCCACGTCTGCCAGAGACGGTGCAGCAACAACCGAATGTTTGGGTCGGAAAGGCTATAGCCAATGAAGAGGATCGTGCTGCCGAGCGCATCCGAGCGAAAACGCACGTCCAGCGGAGAATTGAAGGAGAGACGATCGAGGTAGTCCGTTTCGGTGAGGACGAGGGACGAATCCTCGTCGAAATCACCATGGAACTTGACGATGTGGGTAATGCCTTGGCGGGCCTGCGCCACATCGCGTGCATTGGCCACTTTCACGTAGTCCCGACCGTATATCTCATAAGCCAGTTCCAGATTCCGATCATAGTTAGTTGTGTAGATGACAGGGAAGTCGAGCCTCACGATGAGACGATGCAACTCGGAATTCTCGATCCGGTCCTTGGGGACGGACCAGTTTCTGTCCATCCAACTGCGAAGTGGCCCGATGCTGCCATGCTTGATGCGATAGTACTCGGCCAGGGTTTGAAAACGATCGCGTCGCGTGGAAAATTCGTCGTCGACGCCGAGCTCCTTTGCCATTCGCTCTATCAGCTTCTCCCAGGAGGGTAATCCAACGCTGATCGAAACCCCTGCCCCAACAAACAGAATTGCGCTGCGATGCCGAATTGCGTTGGCGAGCGAATCTACAGGGTCATCGTTCATCACGTCTTTCGAGGCCACCCGCGCAGGTCGACCTTCCTCCCTCACATCTGGTCGTTATTAGGCTCCTTGGTGATCCCCACCTGCCTGGCCAGCTCGGAAAACGGTGGCACACTCGCTTCGAACTGCTTGGTGTTAGCCAGCCGCAAAAGCCGCAAAGGGAAACACACTGCGTCGCGGTTAGCCGGCGACATATCCTCGAAGAGGCGCTCATCAACCGTGAACGAGGCTTCCGCGTTTTTCAACGCCGTGTCGATATCATCGACCGAGAGAAGGCCTCTGCGGACCAAGGCGTTATTGACGGCCGCGACCGCCATAAGCAAACCTTCCAATTGCAGGTTGGCGACGTTCATGGGCCATTGTCCTTCATACCATTGGGAACCCGTCGATAGATAATCCTGCTCCGGAGGCCTTGTGCCGTGCCGGTGATGGAGTTGCCGGCTTGCTAGAGCGTTTCGGCTGCGCGGCGGCGCCGGGATTGGCATCTGGTGGCGCCATGGCTTGGATCTCCGCTGGGCTGCTGGACAACTCTCCACATGCCTCGAGGTTCCGGATCGCCATGGCAACCTTGCAAAGGCAGAGGCAAGGCTTCTCGCTGTCCTACTACCGTGGGGCGCACGAGGTGATCGCGGGAACAACCCGGCACCGTGATGGTTCGGTGGCATCAAAGGTGATAGAGAACGATGGGTAAAAAGCTTAAACAGCACACAGAAGCCACAGATCGTGAAAAGGCGGTCGAAGCTCTCTACTTTGCGCGCAAGTGCGGCCTCACCAAGGAAGAGGCACTCAA
>NZ_RZTB01000173.1:0-7219 GCF_003997735.1 Mesorhizobium sp. M7A.F.Ca.MR.148.00.0.0
TCGAGAGCTGGATCCGCTTTGGCCGCATCGCACGTGGACCCCTGTTCCGCCGCATTTTCAAGGACAACAAGACCGTCGACGTCGAACGGCTCTCCGACAAGCACGTCGCCCGCCTGGTCAAGCAGGTGACGATCGCCGCCGGCCTCCCCTCCGATCTCCCGGAAGGGTAACGGGCGCTGCTGTTCTCGGGCCAGTCGCTGCGCGCCGGACTTGCCTCGTCGGCCGACGTCGAGGAGCGTTACGTGCAGAAGCAGCTCGGCCATGCCTCGGCCGAGATGACCCGCAAATATCAGCGGAGGCGCGGCAGATTCCGGACCAACCTCACCAAGGCGTCCGGGCTCTGAGAAACCCCTCCCCTCCCTCGGTTGGTCGCTAGGTCGTGGGGGTCAGGTTCTTTGAGTGATGACAACACCTCGTCGAGCACAGCGAACGCTGCGTCCAGACTGTCGGCGGCCGACGCTTCGTAGTCAGGGCATGATCATCAGCTGTGCAATGGCGCGGCCGACGAATTCATTGGTGAGTTTTTCCATCCGCTGTCTGGTTCGAGCGACCTGTTCTGGGAGCGCACGCAGAGCGTTGACGACCTCGTCCAATTGCGACCGGGCTGCGGCGGCGATGTCGAAGATGTCGCGCGGGTTGGCTTCCGAAATCCCCGGTAATAGACCTTCTTGGCGATGATTTCCGGGATGGTCTCGAGCCGCACGGTCCTGCCTTCCACCACGCGGGTCTAGAACGGCTTCGTTGTTAGCGCTCCGGCAACGATGAAGTCGATTTCGCCAACGTCTTCGAAGGCGAATTTCTGGAACCGAAGCCCGTCCCCCAAATAGTCGGACGGCATCGTTTCAAAGTGCAGGTGGCTTTTGGGATGGTCGATGACCGAGCAATTGAGGGTCGTCGAGGAAAATATCGATGTCGTGGCTTTCACGATGGCCGATCTGGATCATCATAGCCGTTCCGCCGCCAAATGACCATTCAAAGTCGTAGCCCCGGCATTCCCGCGAAGCTGGCCGATCAGGTCGATATAATACGAAAAAGCCGCCGCCATTCGGACGGGCGTCGGCTATCATGTCCAGCCATTACGCGGCGAGCGTATAGCTTTCGCCGGACCAGGCAGAGAACTTGGCGGCAAAAGCCTTCATCTCGTCGACCGAATGTGGTGCGCGGTTGCGAACTCGACTTGCTGGGCCAGTCACGAGAACTGCAGGCACGACTGTGCCCCCTTGCCCGCCCCCACGGACGTCCAAACATGCAATTTGGCAAAGCACCGGCGCCGAAGCCACCCGACCTCGATGACGCCATTTCGTCGAAGCATGTGTCGTCGGCACTGTGCAGGGCAGAAGCAGGCTGTCGGTCCCGCGCAGCGACAGCAAGCGCGGCCTGAGCATGCGAAGGGAGTCGCTTTGATAGGAGTACCCGGCTGGGTTCCGTTCAGGACGTTCCCTGAAGACTTGGTGGCGTGGCGGTGGCTTCGACGCTGGTGGTGGGCAGGTTGTCGTAGCCCGGGTGCAATAAGCTTAGTCATCTAGGTCTCCTGGGGGAAATTTCCGCCATTGGGGGCCAAGTTTCACGCTATGCCAGCCCGTAGTTGTACAGGTGAAGCCGACTGGTCAGTGGACCGCAAAACGAAAGGCGCGCCGCTTCTCTTTGGTGATGCTCGCGCCGCGCTTTCTTCGCTGACGGTATGGAGATGAAGCGCGGCATGCCCCTGTAGCAGCCGATTTCACAACCAGACTTGCGTCCGCACTGCCCCTGTTGCTGCGGCATACCAATGCGTGGCGTCAGGAAGACTTCGTCGACCATTAGCCGTCTCGCTGAGATACTACCGAGCCCGAGCTCCCCTATCCTAGACCCTCGTATCGCATATCGGACGGCCCCACATCAGCCCAAGTTGCCATGGGGACCAGCCCCATGCGTTCGCCCGAATGCAGCTTCCTGGCTTGATCGACAGCAATCCAGGCGACGGTGCAGGCCAAGATTGCGGCAGGGCTTGGGCAACCATCAGGTCGCCCAAGGGGTGCCCCACCCTTCTCCTCAGAACTCAGCTGCTTCCAGCTGGCGGCTGAAACTCACAGGCGCAGCCAGCTTGGTCTCTAACCGCATCGATCGCATCATGGTGTCTGCGATGAATCCGTGTGCGTGAAGCGCTCCAGAGCGAAGATGTTGGGCGTCAACCAGGTTCACCAATGAGCTTCACTGCTCGAGTTCTGCACGGTGTCCACGACTGGCGCCGGAGGTTGATCGGTGATTAGGAGGAGCACTCGTTGTCGGATTCTCGACGATGTCGGACATGTGACACAACGCTTCCAGAGCGATCGCATTGTTCCGAAACGATTTTCCCAGTTGGCACGACGGTTGCGGTCCTATGCGCAAAAGCACTGCGATGCCGCACCGACTGAAAGAACTCATCAATGATCACGCTTTTCGAACATGTGGGCGCCGCTACCAGCACTGAGCGTTCCCGAGCCGACGGAAGCCTCTATCCCTTCTTTCTGAAGGCTGTCCGGACATGAACGCATTTGATGTCCGTCCAACGCTTGATGCTCCCGACGACGATCCCTATGTCTGGCTTGAAGATGTAGAGGGCGAGCGGGCACTTGCCTGGGCCGCCGGCCAATCGGCAAGGACTCTCAAGCACTTCGGTGGAACGCAGTTCGAGCGCGACCGCGCGGCTCTGACAGCCATTTTCGACAATCGCGACAATCTTCCCCTGATCGCGCGCCGTAGTCAGTACCTCTACAATTACTGGCGAGATGACGGTAATCCACGCGGACTGTGGCGCCGGACCACCCTTGCCGCCTACATGAAGGCGGATCCCCAATGGGAGCTACTGCTCGATCTGGATGCTCTCGCGGCTAGCGACGGAGAGGACTGGATCTGGGACGGCGCGTCCATCGAGCCGGAGAGACGGGAAAGAGCCGTTCTGCGCCTGTCGCGCGGCGGCAGCGACGCGGTCGTGCATCGCGAATTCGACCTGATCTCTCTGAGCTTTGTCGCCGACGGCTTCAACCTCCCCGAGGCCAAAGGCTACGTTAATTGGCTGGACCCTGACACGCTTCTGCTTTCCAGTGCGCTTGGTAATGGCATGGCCACCCGCTCCGGCTATGCGCGCACCGTTCGACTGTGGAAGCGTGACGCGGATCCCCTCACCACGCCGGCAATCTTCGAGGCCGGGTTCGAAAGCTTCCAAGTCTCTGGTCATTCGGACCGCACCGGCCGCAGCGAGCGCCTTTGGTTCATCGAGCAGCCGGCCTTCTTCGAGAAGATCAGCTGGATCGGCGATAGGAGCGGGCCGAGGAGGCAGATCGATCTTCCTCGCGACGCGTCGTGGCGGGTCTTCGGCGACTGGCTGGCGGTAAGGCCGCGCAAGCCCTGGACGGTGGGAGGCACCACCCATCCCGCAGACGCGCTGATCGTCATCTCGCTTTCCACTTTCCTCGCCGGCGGACGCCGTTTTGAGACCCTGTTTCAACCAGGGGAAAGGCGCTCCATGCAGTCATTCTTCTGGAATGACGGGAAGCTCATTATCTCTTACCTCGTCAATCTCGCACCGCGTTTCGAGATGTTCACTCCCGGCCACCAGGAATGGACGCGCCGAGTCCTGAACACCCTGCCCGCCGAAGGTACTGTCGACGTCTGGTCATTCGATGCGGCAGTTCACGAGACCAATGGAGAGGTCCTGATCTGTGCTCAGGATCCGATCACGCCGCCGCAGCTCTTGCTGTTCGATCTGAATGCCGCGCCGTCTCTCAGCGCTTCAGCAATCCTGAAGCGCAGCCCGGAGAATTTCGATGCATCCGGACTGGTGGTCACGCGCCACGAGGCAGTCTCTATCGATCATGAGCTGATCCCCTATACGCAGGTTGGTCCGGCGAACGGGAACGGAGATGCTCCGATTCACCTTTCCGCTTATGGCGGGTTCGGCGTATCACTCCTGCCCTACTACAACTCCCCGCTGGGCAAGCTGTGGCTCGAGCGCGGCGGCACGTGTGTCGAGGCGAACATCCGCGGCGGCGGCGAGTTCGGCACCCGCTGGCACGAAGCCGGGCGCAGGGAGGGCAAGCGTCTCGCCCATGACGATTTCGCCGCCGTTGCCGCCGACCTCGTGCGAAGGGGCATCACCCTGCCGAGGCGGATTGCCGCCGAGGGTGGCTCAAATGGCGGCCTGCTGATCGCAAACATGCTGACCCGCTATCCTGAGCATTTCGGGGCTCTGTTCTGCACAGCACCGCTTATCGACATGCGTCGCTACACCAAGCTCTTGGCGGGCGCGAGCTGGATCGACGAATATGGCGATCCGGACAAGGTTCACGATTGGGCTTTCCTGAAGGAAATCTCCGCCTATCACGCCGCAGCGCCGGGACAGCCCTATCCGCCTATCCTGATCGCCACCACGAAACGCGACGACCGCGTCCATCCGGGCCATGCGCGCAAGATGGCCGCAAAACTGCAGGCTCTTGGCTATCCCGCTTACTTCTACGAGGCCAGCGCAGGCGGGCACGGCTGCGGCGAGGACAATCGGGAGCAAGCCGCATTCATCAGTCTAGGCACCAATTTTCTCCGCAGCGCAATCGGCTTCAACGATCACCTTCCGGAGACGGCGGAACGCGTTGCAACGCAAGAGGGGCATTTGAGGTCCATCAACAATTCATTCGAGCAGGAGACGAAATAGTGCAGTGCATCCTTTCTGAACATCAAGGAGTGAATCTCATGGCGAGAACGCGAATGGGCGTAGCGCGGGCAACAGCAGCGGCGGTGGCCCTGATCATGGTGGGACAGCAGGCCGTCGCCGCGGAGCCTCCGCAAGCAGAGACCGTCCTGGCGGAGACGGGAGCCTCGGTCACCGAAGCGCCAATCCCTTGGCAGGTCCGCCTGCGGGCGTTGGGCGTCGTTACGAAAGATCTGGGCTACGTTGATACGCTTCCCGGCTCCGGTCTTTCGTATTCGGACACGGTGACGCCGGAACTCGATATCTCGTATTTCTTCACCGACAACATCGCCACCGAACTCATACTCGGTACCACTTATGCCAACATCGCGGGCCAAGGGACGATCGGAGGGTTGGGCAACATCGGCAAAGTTTGGCTGCTGCCGCCGACGCTCACGTTGCAGTACCATTTTACCGATCTCGGCGCGTTCAAGCCTTATGTCGGCGCCGGCGTGAACTACACGATCTTCTACAACCAGGACACTGGCAGCGCTGATGCTCTCAAGGTGAAGAACACGTTCGGCACGGCGCTGCAGGTCGGATTCGACTACATGGTGGACCAGCACTGGGGCCTCAACTTCGACGTGAAGAAGCTTTTCCTGAAGCCGGACTTCGACGTCACGGTGGCCGGCGCGAAGCTGACGGGGAAGGCGGAGCTCGATCCCTGGCTGATAGGCGCAGGTGTCACCTACCGCTTTTGAATATCAGAGTGAAGTCTGCTTCCCGACTGCCGGTTTAAATGAAGGGCGCCTCGCGCGCCCTTTTTTACGGTCGACACTGCAGCGCAAGACCTCATGAAGCTATTGTCGGGCGGGGTTCTCTTCCGGCGGACCAAGAAGATGCACTGGCCAACCGGCCTTGCGCCTGAGGTGGAGTGCTTAGAAGCGCTTTGGATCGGGACGGGCTTTGGTATTGTGGGTGGAATGCTTCAGCCAGACCATTTGCCAGCATCGTCTCCCGGACGTCATGTGTGAGCTTCTTTGTCAGCGCAAGGCGAACACGATCTCCTAGCAGGCCGTTGAAGAAGTGTCCCGTTTGGCCTTGAGGATTGCCTCGTCGCCGTTGTGATAGAGGAAGGTGATGTCGATGGAGCCGTCGTCGAGCAGTTCAGCATGGCCGTCGCCTGTGACCTCGTCCATTTCGTCGAATCCGACCCATGTGAAGAAGACCGTCGACGGGCCGTAGCCGAGTTCGAGGGTTAGATGAGCCAAACGCCAGTGGGGCGTCCTGGGGACGACGCGCGCGAGATTCTGGTCGTGGTGGCCAGCCCAATACGATGTGAGAAGTTGCTGCTGGTGCGGGTACCGGAGGTCGCCGATAGTGACAGCCGATGTTCGACAGCGGCAAGGACATGCTCAGCCGTCAACGCGCCGAGGGCTTGGCCGGGAATGGTGGTGATGGAACCAATCCAGAAAGCGGCGGCTGCCCAGGAGAACGCCTTCGCGGGACTTTGACTCCAGTCCGCACACCCTGCTCAGATAGTCCGAAAAAGAGGTCAGAAGCGGAGCATCCGGATTATTATCTACACTGGGAACAGAAGCATGGAAGCGTTCTGGAGCCACTCGCCGCGCGTTTACCAGTGCCGACACTGCTCCAAGCTGACTATCTGCCATGACCACCTGCCGAACGTAGTCCGTTGATGCCACCGGTACCCTTCGCGGTCTGCTCCAGCGGGAAGATCGGGTCTGAACGACCCTGCTGACCTGTGCGGCGGCCTCTCTCGCTAGGGCGTCCCCTTCGTGTCGTCCTCCTCCGCCGCTTTCGGCTGCTTTCGGCCCGCCGCCCTCGCCAAGGCGTCGTAGTCGGTAAGCGCGTCCTCCGTCTCCTTTAGGGGCTTCATCGCGTGACTAGAGTTTAGCGCGTGTTTGTAGGCGGCGGACCGAATGGTCGTCGAAATGCCACTCAGCGCCACCGCAAGATGCCCTAGGTGTGGAGCCTCAACAGGTTGTCCTCGATCAGGGCGAGGCGACTGATAGGCGTTTTTGACTTTAGGCTGCCATGTGGACGATGCCAATTGTATCTGTGCAGCCAGACAGGCAGTTCGGCGGCACGATGATCGGATGTCGGATAGGCAATGGCGTAGGCCCATTCGCGCAGTGCTGTCTGGATGAAGCGCTCGGCCTTGCCATTGGTCTTGGGCGTATAGGGTCTTGTCCTGACGTGCTTGAGGCCGAGATCGCGGCAGGCCTTGGCGAAGGCCTTTGATCTGTAGCAGGAGCCGTTGACGGTCATGACGCGGGCTATCGTGACGCCGAGGCTGGCGTAGTAGGCCACCGCCGCCTTGAGGAAGGCGATGGCGCTTTCTTTTTTCTCGTCGGGCAGGATCTGCGAGAAGGCGATGCGGGAGGCGTCGTCGATGCAGACATGGACGAACTCCCAGCCGGCGCCGCGCGACTTGCCCTTTTGCGGATCGCCGGTGATACGATGGCCGACTTGGCTGAAGCGGCCGAGCTTCTTGATGTCGATATGGATCATCTCGCCGGGATGCTCCCGCTCGTAGCGCCGGACCGGTTC
>NZ_RZTB01000173.1:7228-7496 GCF_003997735.1 Mesorhizobium sp. M7A.F.Ca.MR.148.00.0.0
GTCGATGCAGACATGGACGAACTCCCAACTGCTGCCGCGCGAGCTGGCATTGCCGGTGCGCTTGCCGGTAATGCGATGACCGATGCGCTCGAAACGACCGAGCTTCTTGATATCGATATGGATCATCTCGCCAGGATGCTCGCGCTCGTAGCGTCGGATCGGCTCGGCCGGTTCGATATCCCGCAACCGCGACAGTCCGGCACGCTTGAGAACCCGGCTAACGGTGGCGGGCGAGACGCCGACCTCATGGGCGATGTGCTTGCCGGTC
>NZ_RZTB01000174.1:0-4012 GCF_003997735.1 Mesorhizobium sp. M7A.F.Ca.MR.148.00.0.0
CCACAAGGGGAGAAGGTAAGAACAGTCGCGCCTGATCCGAAAAACAGCGTCCGAACAATACGACACAGCCGGCATCTCCCATGCTGATTCAGGAATTCCCCCATGTCCCGACACGTCACCTTCATGACCATCGACGATGCCGCGCACTACACGCCGCAGGAGCGCGCGGCGATCGTCGCCGCCTATCCGGCGCACGAGCGCGAGGCACGCGCCCGCGGCATTCCGGTGCTGGGTTCGGGCCGCATTTTTCCGGTGGCCGAGGCGCTGATCGCCTGCGAGCCGTTCCGGCTGCCGCGCTACTGGCCAAGGCTGGGCGCGCTCGATTTCGGCTGGGACCATCCTTCGGCCGCGGTCGAGCTTGCCTGGGATACGGAGGCCGATGTCGTCTATGTCACCAAGGCAGCGCGGGCCTCGCAGCAGACGCCGGCCATGCAGACGCTGACGTTGAAACCATGGGGCGAATGGCTGCCCTTCGCATGGCCGCGCGACGGCCGCCGCGAAACGCTGGAAGGAGCGGGCGTGGCGCTCGCCCGGCAGTATTCGGCACACGGGCTGAACATGCTGAGCCGCCACGCGCAATTCTCGGACGGTTCGGTCTCGGTCGAGGCCGGGCTGATGGAGATGCTCGACCGCATGCAATCCGGCCGCTTCAAGGTGTTTTCGACGCTGGCCGATTGGTTCGAGGAGTTCCGGCTTTTTCATCGGAAGGACGGTCAGGTGGTCAAGCTGCGGGACGACCTGATGGCGGCGACACGCTATGGCGTGATGATGCTGCGCGAGGCGGTGGTCGATCCGGCTGAGTTCAGGGCGGCGCGACGGCCGGTGCGGCAGAGCGATCCGCTGGGGGCTTTCAGGTGAAGCGAAGGGCGTCGACCCTGCGCCTGTAGTCCGTAACACCGGAATTACGGTGCGGGACTTTCTGGGCGGCATGTCGGCACAAATATGCCAATCTCAGGTCGATCCATTGGAGGCAATGATGCCCAACCACGAGATGAGCCAGGCAAGTTTCCCGGAGATGTACGAGCGGTGGCTCGCAGGCCCTCTCTTCCGGCCGTGGGCCGAAATGATTCTCGAAGAGGTGGCGTTGTCTTCAGGCGATCGTGTCCTCGACATCGCTTGCGGAACAGGAATAGTGGCCCGCGTTGCAAGGGAGCGGCTCGGTGACGCCGGATACGTCGTCGGCATCGACGTCAGTTCGGATATGCTTGCCGTTGCGCGCGCCGTGGCGCCGGGCATCGACTGGCGTCAAGGCAATGCCAGCGCCCTGCCTCTCCATGACGGAGAGCAGTTCGACGTTGTCGTCTGCCAGCAGGGACTGCAGTTCTTTCCCGACAAGCCCGCGGCGGCAGCGCAGATGCGGCGGGCGCTGGCGAAGGGCGGCAGGCTAGCGGTAGCCACATGGCGATCCGACGATGAAATCCCGTTCTTTCGGGAGTTGCGCCGCGTGGCGGAGCGCCATCTGGGCGCCATCAAGGATCCGCGGTACAGCTTTGGTGACGCGGTCCCCATCGAGGCGCTGCTCCGGGACGCCGGCTTCCACGAAGTCCGGGTAACGACCATATCGCGCACGATACGCTTCCAGGACGGCGCACCCTTCCTGCGATTGAACACGATGGCCTTCGTCGGCATGAGCGCTGTCGGCAGGGAAATGGGCGATCAGGAGCGCAAGCGCGTCGTGGAGGCCATCGTGAGCGAAAGTGCGCCCGCGCTGCGCCCCTACGCCGATGGATCGGGACTGGCTTTCGAGCTCAGCACCAATTTGGCGACATCTGAAGGCTAACGTGTTCCATCGCTGCTCTGCTCTTTCGATCTTCGCGATCGCGACTTGCATCGTGGAGACTGAGACATGGAAAATATAGTGCACTGTCACCGTAATTTCTTTTCGGTGAAGCGAAGCGCCCTTCACTTCGTCATCCTCGGGCTTGACCCGAGGATCCATGCCGCGACATCAGCCGGGGAACGCGGCACGTCAGAATTCTGCGCCGTAGCAGCGCTCCAAGGTCACGGCATGGATCCTATGGTCTGCGCCGCGTCGCTCCGCTCCTTGCTCCGCCATAGGATGACGAAGAGGCATCGATCGCACCACCGCATTTCGAATTGAAGCCGTGGTTACTCCACGATCTTCCAATACGAATCCTTGCGGATCACCTTGCCCTCGCGAAACGTGTAGAAGTCGCAGCCCCGGACTTCCTTTTTGACGCCGTCCCGGGTGGTGCCGGTGAGGGTCCATTTCGACATGCCGGTGTCCGCAGCCTCGTCAGCAAAGTGTTCAGCCTTGCCGTAATGGACATCGGGCAAGCCTTCGAAGCGTGTTGCCAGCGCGTCCCGTACGTTGCGCTTGCCCTCGCAACGGGTTCCCCAGGGATCGGCTCCCCTCGGCATCTCCAGGACGCAGTCGTCGGCAAAGAACGCCATGATGCGATCGAGATCGTGCGCGTTGAAGGCTTCGCATAGCTCCGTCAGTGTCGCCCGAATGTCCATTCGCCCGCCTCCTGGATAGCCGTCGATGTCGAGTAGGTCATGGTGATTCATTGATATATGCGAGTGTGTTAGTTAGCTTAAATGTAAATAGTGCACTGTCACCGGAGTTCTACGTGGCGATTCGCGACGAAGCACAAAAGGCTTACGACGATGCACAGTCAGCTGTCGGACGGGCGCATTTCGAGAATACGATGTCGTTTGGCGATTGGTAAATCACTGAATGCTATATCCATCATCCGACCTTGCAGCGAATCTTTCTCACAATAAGCCTTGAGATTCCGATGTTATTTTTCACCATTGTCGGAGTTATAGCGCTGTCACTCGCGATCGCCATGGGGATAGCTGCTGTTAAATCTAGATATATCAGCCAACAGAAGCGAGTGGCGCTTATTTTTTTTGCGCCGCACTGCTTAGTGTTCCCGGATTATTTGCTGTGTATATGATGCTTATATTTGTAGTGGTTTTGTTTCAGTAGGAACCAACGGGATGCGTCTGCTTTTCGGCTGATCCGAGATTATGCCGCGACTTCCAAGCGTCGTGGCGATGAATAAACCCCGGACAGCGGCATTCTTCAACAACCGTCACGGCTGGCGTCCCAAGTCCTTGCGAACGCCGCTTCGCCACAGCAGGACGAAGGGCCAGGCATGCACCCTCGCATCATCCCCGCAACCTTGCGCGATCTCAGTTACATCGCAGCCAATTTGCGCCCTGAGGACCGGGCCGAGATCGACTGCCAGCTCGACCACTGGTCGCCGGCACTGCTGGCGCTGACGGCGCTGCAGGGGTTTGCTTATGTCGCCGAGCTCGACGGCAATCCGGAGGCCGGCTTTGGCGCTGCCGAACAGCGCGGCGGTTTGTGGATCGCCTGGAGCTGGGGCACGCGCCGCATGAAGCGCTGCGTGCCTGGGATCACCCGGTTCTTTCACGCCGTGCTTGGGCCTCAGGTCGCGGCGCGGGGCGCCTGGCGGGTCGAGGCGCGGGCGCTGGCCGCCAATGAACTGGCGCTGCGCTGGCTTGGCCGGCTGGGCGCCACGCAACGCTGCCTGCTGCCGGGTTACGGCCGCAACGGCGAAGACTTTTTCCTCTACGACTGGACAAGAACCTCTAATTTTGGAGAAGGCTGGAACCATGTGCCTGTTGCAAAAACCACCGGAACTGAAGCCGCTGCCGCCGGTACCGACGGCGCAGGACAAGGACGTGCAGGCGCGCGAGGCGGCATTGCGGGCTGAGCTCGAACAGCGGAACGGCACTGCCGGCACCATCAAGACCGACCTCGCGCCAGGCAGCCTCACCGGCCAGCGCCGCGTGCTGCTGGGGCTTTGACCATGACCGCGATGAAACGCAGTTTCAGGAAGCGCGTGTGGGACTGGTGGGTGTGGCGACGCCATGCGCGGGTGATGAAAAGGCGGGGATAATCTCCCCCCTCGAGGGGGAGATGTCGCCGCGAAGCGGCCAGAGGGGGTCGTCGCGCGTAGAGCGCTAGCATCATCTTTTTGAAAGTAGGAGGTCGCGTCCCGTCGTGCCGACCCCC
>NZ_RZTB01000174.1:4022-4943 GCF_003997735.1 Mesorhizobium sp. M7A.F.Ca.MR.148.00.0.0
CCTCTGTCGCCTTTGGCGACATCTCCCCCTCGAGGGGGGAGATTACGCTCGCCGCGCAAACGCCCACACCATCAGCGGGTATTCCTCGTCATTGCTGAGATCCCGCCACAGGCCGTAGGCGCGGACGGGGCCGCCGATATGGGCTCTGGCGCAGGCCTTGTTGCCCCAGCCGTGGACCTTGACGTTGGCTTCCGCGAAGCCGCCCTCGACCATCAGCTGCTTGAGGCCGGCGGGGGTCCATCTGTTGTAGTCGTGCGGCCTGGCGTGGACGCGAAACAGGAAAGGTGTTGCCACCATCGCCCAGCCGCCGGGCCGGGTCATGGCGTGGATGTTTTCCACCGCCGCGTGAGGCCGCCGCACATGTTCCAGCACCTGGTCGGCGATGACGATCGAATATTGCTCGTCGGTGCGATCCCTGCAGATGTCGAAGGCGGGGAAATCGACCGAGCGGTAATTGGGGCACATCGCCCGCCAATAGCGGTTCCAGCCGGGCGATATCTCGATCACGTCGGAAGCCTTGCGGTTGCCGGCTTCGAGAAACAGCGTGAACGCCTCGATCTGGCGGATGCGCAGCCAGTTGCGGGAATCGTAACCAATGAGCCGTTTCACGGCGCGTTTGCTTTGGCTTTTCAGGGCGGCAAGGCTTGTCGTCACATCGACCTCCTCCAAAACCCGCCGCGAGGAACAGTCTAGCCCAAACAAGTGGGCAAAAAATGACATCGATATGCGCCGCTCCTCGAAGCGGCGCTGACTGAGTTAAGACGGGGCCGGCGATAACCGCTTAGTAATCGCCGTTGTAATAGCGGTCGTCGCAAGGGGCGGTGTAGATGCGGCCGCTGCGGTCCTGATAGCGGCACATCTGTTCGCCACGACGCTGCGGCGTGGTGGAGCTGCCGACAACGGCGCCCAGCAACGCGCCGG
>NZ_RZTB01000174.1:4952-7432 GCF_003997735.1 Mesorhizobium sp. M7A.F.Ca.MR.148.00.0.0
GCGACAGAGGGGTCGGTACGACGGGACGCGACCTTCAGGCTTAAAAAGAGAATGCTAGCGCTCCATGCGAGACGACCCCCTCTGGCCTGCCGGCCATCTCCCCCTCAAGGAGGGAGATCAGCAGCTTCGGCGCCGCGCGCCCTTATCGACCCCATCTCATACCCCAGCGAGGCCTCCCATGACCGACACCCGCGCCCGCAATATCCTGTCCCGCCAGTCCGAGCTCGAGAGCGAGCGCAGCCAGTATGAGGCTGTGTGGGAGCAGGTGGCGGAGTTCTGCGACCCCGATGCGCCCGATATCTGGAGCGGCCGCCGGACCGGCGGCCCGGACTCGCAGGCCGAGCGGCAGGAGCGGCGCGGCGCCCGCGTCTATGCCAACACCATCAACTCGGCCGCCAACCGGCTGGCCGCCGGGCTGGAAAGCCTGATCATCCCGCAGTCGGAAAAATGGCACGGGCTATCGACGGCGGCCATGAACGACGAGGAGACCGACGAGGAAAAGGAATGGGCGGAGGCCTTGCGCGATTTCCTGTTTGCGCTGCGCTATTCCGCCAATTCGAATTTCGTGCCGGCGACCCAAGCCTGCCTGCGCAATGTCGTGCGCTATGGCCCGGCCTATCTCTATGCCGAGGAAGGGTTCGGCGCGACGCTTATCCGCTACGCCTCGATCCCGGTGGTCGAGGGCTATCTCAGCCGCAACCGCTGGGGCCAGGTCGACATTTTCCACCGCCGCTACGAGCGCACGGCGCGGCAGGCCGCACAGCTGCTCGGCTATGAGAAGCTGCCGGCGCGGATCAAGGTGCTGGTCGACGATCCGGCCAAATGCGAGACGAAAATCTCGCTGATCCAGTGCATCCAGCCGCGCGACGAGCGCAAGATGTATCGGCTGGGCGGCCAGTACCAGTATCTCGACACGGCCTTCGCCTCCTACCATGTCATCGAGGACGAGGAGGAGATCGTGCGGGAAAGCGGGTTCCGCACGTTTCCGGTGTCGACCTTCAACTGGCGCCGCTACGAGGGCGACCCCTATGGCATTTCGCCTGCTATCGAGGCGCTGACGACGGTGCGCGAGGAAAATGCCGTGCGCCGCTCGGGGCTTCGCGCGCTGCAGCAGATCACCGATCCGGCGACCGCCTCGAAGGCCCGGCTCGACTATGTGCCGGTGCTCAACCCAGGCGAGAATTATCCCGGCCTGATCGACGACAATGGCAGGCCGCTGATTGCGCCGATCTCGACCGGACAGAACCCGACCTATGCCTTCAACTATGCGCAGAGCCGCGCCGACGAGATCCGCGACATGATGTTCGTCAATTTGTTCCAGACGCTGGTGCAGAACCCGCAGATGACGGCGACCGAGGCGCTGATCCGCCAGGAGGAAAAGGGCGCGTTGCTCGGGCCGTCCGGCTCGATCATCCAGGCCGGTTTCGCCAGCAATCTCGACCGCGAGCTCGGCATTCTTGAGGACAAGGGGCTCTATGACGAGGACAGCCGCTTCGTGCCGCCGGAAAGCCTGGCCGGCAAGGCGGTGCGGCCGACCTTCACCGGCCCGCTCGACGTGCTCAGGCGCTCGGCCGAAGCGCGCGACACCATCCAGGTGGTGACGACGGCCATGCAGATGGCGCAGTTCGATCCAGGCGTGATGGACAACATCGACAGCGACGAGGCGATCAAGATCGTGCAGAGCGCCGGCCGCAGCCCGCAGCGCATCTTTCGCCGCAAGGAGGAGGTCGATGGCCTGCGCGATGCCCGCGCCAAGGCCAGCCAGGCGCAGGCCGGCATGGCGGCGATCGCCACGGCCGGCAAGGCCGCCAAGGACGCTGTGCCGGCGGCCGTGCAGGCGCGCGACAGCGGCTTGCTCGACGGGTTGCAAGACATGCTGGGCGGCGGTGGTCAAAGCGGGCAGCCCGTCGGTCCGGCGGGTAACGGCGCATGAGCCGGAAACGCTTCGCCCATGCCGGACAGGCCGGCAGCCCCGCCAAGGCGCGGGACGCGCTGGCCAAGGCGTATCTCAGGGTGTTTTCAGGCGAGGACGGTGAGATGGTGCTGGCCGATCTCGCGGCGACGACCGGCTATTACCGGCGTCCGTCCTATGGCGAGTGGATGGCACGCACCAGGACGCCCAACGGCTTCGAGCTGCACAGCGCCTTGAGCAATGCGCGCGCCGAGGTGGTGCAGCACATTATGGAGTTCCTGACGCTGGACGATGCGCAGCTTGCGGCGCTGGAGAAGGCGGCGCGGGCGGAGGCGTAGGCGGTGAAGCTGCCAATCTCCCCCTCCCCACCCGTGGGGGAGATGTCCGGTAGGGCAGAGGGGGGCGCTGTCCCGCCGACGCTCGAACGATCACGCAGCCCATACTTGCCTCCATCCCTAGAAAGCAGCTTAACGCAAAAAGTTGGCGCTCTACGGCGCCCCCCTCTGGCCTGCCGGCCATCTCCCCCTCAAGTGGGGAGATCGGCTGTCGCGACTGCCTTCGCCAATTG
>NZ_RZTB01000175.1:0-7402 GCF_003997735.1 Mesorhizobium sp. M7A.F.Ca.MR.148.00.0.0
CTTTCCAATCCTCTGCCACTGGTGATCTGGACACTGTTGTGGGCCGGCGTCACGCTGCTGCAGGGTGTCTTCGGCGACCTCTGGTCATGGCTCAACCCCTGGTATGGAGCATGGCGTCTCGCCTCGCGCCTGTTCGGGACCAGGGATCACGGAGCATGGCGCCTGCCCGGATGGGTCGGCTGCTGGCCGGCTGTCATCCTGTTCTTCGCCTTCGCCTGGTTCGAACTCATCGATCCGGCGCCCGACGATCCGGGGCGGCTGGCCTTGGCCGCCGGCCTCTACTGGCTGTTCTCTTTCCTCGCCATGCTGGCGTTCGGCTATCGCGACTGGAGCCGCAGCGGTGAATTCCTGACGGTTTTCTTCTCGATGGTGGCGCGCTTCGCCGTGGCCGAACGCAACCAAGACGGCCGGCTTGGCCTGTGCTGGCCCGGCGCCAAGCTGCTGACGGCGCAGCCCCTGCCGGCCAGCGGCATCGCCTTCCTGCTGCTGGCCCTGTCGTCGGTGTCCTTCGACGGCCTGTCGAAGACCTTCTTCTGGCTCGGCCTGTTCGCCATCAACCCGCTCGAATTTCCCGGCCGCACCGCGCTGATCGGCAGCGGCACTTGCGGGCTGATCCTGACATTCGCGCTGCTGGCGGCGGTGTTCCTGCTTGCCGTCCGGCTCGGCCAGCGTTTTGCCGGCAGCGATCACACGCTCGGCCAGGCCGCAGGCCTGCTGGTGTGGTCGATCGTGCCGATCGCGCTTGCCTATCACGTTGCGCATTATCTGACGGCGCTGCTCGTCGACGGCCAATATGCGCTTGCGGCACTTTCCGATCCGTTGGCGATGGGCTGGAACCTGTTCGGCACAGCCGACATGCAGATCGAGGCCGGCATCGTTGCGGGGGCGGACTCCGCGTGGTGGCTGTGGAATATCCAGGCCGGCGCCATCATCCTAGGCCATGTGCTCGCCGTCCTCGTCGCTCACGGCTTCGCCTGGCGCCTGCACCCACAGCCCTCCCGCGCGGCACTCAGCCAGTTCCCGCTCACACTGCTGATGATCGCCTACACCGTCTTCGGCCTCTGGTTGCTTGCCACGCCGACTGCCGGATGAGAAAAGGCGACCAGCATGCCTTCGGGGAAAGCCCGCTTGCCACGTCGGGGCTTTGGTGATTTAGTTTGTACACATGCGATTTTTTGCCTCGTTACAGCCAGTCAAAACTCAAAAACAGGGGAACTGCCGTGACTGACAAGAATGGGTTTTTCGATCTCTCCAGATCAACGCTCAACCGCCGCACGGCGCTGAAGGGTCTGGTCGCCGGCGCCGGCCTGGGCCTGGCCCCCGGCTACGTCCGCTATTCCCAGGCGCAGAGTTCGGCGCCGATCAAGATCGGCTTCCAGTCGCACCGCACCGGCATCGGCGCTGCCTATGGCCGCTGGTACGAGAAGACCACGGCTGCCGCGGTCAAGGCGATCAATGCCGCCGGCGGCATCAACGGCCGTCAGGTCGAGGTGATCATTGAGGATGACGGCACCGATCCCGGCCGTGGCGCCGAAGTGGTCGGCAAGTTCGCCACCCAGCACAAGACCGACATCGTCTTCGGCACGCTGTTCTCGCATGTCGTCATTGGCTCTGCGCCCGCCGCCGGCGAAAACAAGATGCCCTATTTCGTCGTCAGCGAAGGCCATCACGTCGCCTCGACAAAGCTGAACCGCTATGTCTTCCAGCCCGGCATCACCGACGTGAAGAGCCAGATCCAGTCGATGGCGCCGTGGATCGCGGCCAATGCCGGCAAGAAGGTGACGCAGATCTTCCCCGATTTCGCTTTCGGCTACGACCATCGCGACTACCTGCCGCCGGCACTGAAGGCGCAAGGCGGCGAGGTCATCGCGCAGATCGCCATCCCGCCGACGGAATCGTCCTTCACCAAATACTTCCCGCAGATCCCGGCCGAGACCGAGGTGATCTACCACGTCATGGTCGGCCCGGCCGTGCTGACCTTCGTCAAGGAGCTCGGCGAGTTCTATGGCTCCAACCGGCCGCAACTGTTCGGCTTCATCGATTCGCTCGAAGCCACCGACATCAACAGTCCCGGCCTCGAATTCCTCGACGGCAGCCATTTCTGGGAAGGCTCGCCGCGTTATGCGCAGGCCAACGATTCCGAAGCGCAGAAGGCCTACCGCACCGCTGTCGGCATCGATGACAATGGCGCTGCCGTCGGCGATCCCAAGGATGTCTCCACCGCAGCCCACATGTTCGGCTGCTGGGAGACGCTCTATGTCGTCAAGAAGGCAATGGAAGACGCCGGCTACAAGGGTCCGGAAGACCGCGCCAAGCTGGTCGAGGCGACCGAAGCGCTGACCGAGTTCGCCGAAGGCCCGCAGCATCCGCAGGGGCCAAAAACCTTCAACGGCAAGATCCACCAGTGCTTTGGTATCCAGAACATCTCCAAGGTCGAGGGCGGCAAGCTCAAGGTCGTGCACAAGACCAAGATCGAGGACGGGCTTTACGAGGCCGAGGGAGATTATACCACGCAGGCGCTGTGAGTTTGGCATTCCAGCAAGCGCCTGCCAGCGTGTAACCGATGCACTTTGGTCCCCACCTCCTCCTCGCTGCCCTCGAAGGCCTCGTCACCTCAGCCGTGCTGGCGCTGACGGCGCTTGGGCTGTCCCTGGTGTTCGGTGTCATGCGCGTGGTCAATGTCGCGCATGGTGAGTTCTTCATGCTGGGCGCGGTGCTCGCCTGGGCGATCACCACGGCCATCGGCGGTCACCCTGCGCTCGGCTTCCTGGCGGCGCTGGTGATTGCCCCGCTGATCGTCGGCGCCATTGCGCTGGTCGCCGAACGGCTGGTGCTGCGCCGGCTCAATTACAATCCGGAAGCCACCATCGTCGCCACCATCGGCATGCTCTACATCATCCAGCAGCTGGCGCTGACTTTCTATGGCCCGGAGGCTCGGCCGGTCGAGCCGCCGTTCAGCTACCGCATCCTTTTGCCTTGGTTCGGCTATTCCGGCTACAAACTGTCTGTTATCGCCGCTTCCGCGCTGCTGCTCACCGCGACATGGCTGGTGCTGACGCGCACCAGGATCGGCCTCGTCATGCGCGCCACGCAGTATGACAGCGAAACCGCACAGGCCTTCGGCATCCCTGTCGGCCGTGTCTATGGCGGCGTCTTCGCGCTCGGTGCCATGCTGGCGGCCATTGCCGCGGTGCTGATCGTGCCGATCAGCCAGGCGCATTATCTGATGGGACAGGATCCGCTGCTGCTCTCCTTCATCGTCGTCATCATCGGCGGCCTCGGCTCGCTGCGCGGCACGGTCGTCGCCGCCGTGCTGATCGGCCTCTCCGACGGCATCATCTCGATGTTCTTCTCGCCGACGCTGGCCAAGATCATTGCCACGCTGCTCGTCGCCATGGTGCTGGTGTTCCGCCCGCAAGGCCTGTTCGGGACGGCATCGCGATGAGCGAAGCTTCGCCGGCAAAAGCCTATGCCCTGCATCTCGGCGTCATCGCCCTGCTCTTCGTGCTGAGCTTCCTGCTGCCGGACTACTATCACGGCCTGCTTGCCCGCATCATGGTGCTGGCGGTCTTTGCCATGGGCTACAACATGCTGTTCGGCTATGTCGGCCTGCTCAGCCTCGGCCATGCGATGTTCTTCGCCGCCGGGCTCTATGGCGCCGGCCTTGCCGTCATCCAGCTCGGCTGGAGCGTACCAGCGGCATTCGCCTCGGGCCTCGGCTGTGGTGTTGTTGTTTCACTCGTGATCGGCCTGCTGGCGTTGCGCACCACGGGCGTCGCCTTCATGATCGTCACCATGATGTTCGCTCAAGTGTTCTACCTCCTCATCCTCTACTTCGCGACTTGGACCGGCGGCGACCAAGGCATGGTCGTGCCGCAGCCGGCGCGGGTGCTCAGCTTTGGCGCTACATCGCTCGAACTCACCAATCCGACGGTGCGCTACATGACAGCGCTGGCGCTGTTATCCATCGTGCTGCTCGTCACATTGGCCATCGTCCGCTCCCGCTATGGCCGCGTGCTGGTCGCCATCCGCGAGAATGAGGAGCGCACGAAGATGCTCGGCTACGATACGTTTTCGAACAAGCTCGCCGCCGTCGTCATCTCCGGCATCATCTGCGCGGCCTCGGGGGCCGCCTATGCGCTGCTGTTCGGCTATGTCGGATCGAGCTTCGCGTCGGTGCAGTATTCGATCCTGCCGCTGCTGTGGGTGCTGCTGGGCGGTGCCGCCACCACGCTTGGGCCGCTGATCGGCACGCTGTTCATGTACTATGTCATCGATATCACCAGCGGCTACACCTCCGCCTATCTGCTGATCGTCGGCATCGCGCTGATCCTGCTGGTGCTGTTTTTCCCGAAAGGCATTCTGGGCAGCATCCGCCAGCGCTGGCTCGGGTGGCTGCCATGATGCCGCTTTTGACCACCAAGGGCCTGTCGCGCAATTTCGGTGGTCTGCGCGCCGTCGACAATGTCGATTTCGCGCTGATGCCGGGCGAGATCCGCGCCGTGATCGGCCCCAACGGGGCGGGGAAGACCACCTTCGTCAGCCTGGTCAGCGGCCGCATCCAGCCGTCTGCCGGCATGATCGTCTTCGACGGCGCCGACATCACCAATCTGCCTGCCTATGTCAGGGTGCGCAGGGGCATCGCCTACACCTTCCAGCTCACCAGCGTCTATGCCAACCTGTCCGTTTACGCCAACGTCGCGCTGCCCGCGCAACTGACGCAGCGGCATGGCAGCCAGTCCAAGAGCGCGATACAGGCCGCTGTCATGACCGCACTGGAAAGCACTGGCCTGGCCGACCGTGCCCATATGCCGGCCGGGCAGTTGTCCTACGGCCATCAGCGCCTGTTGGAAGTGGCGATGGGCCTCGCGCTGAAGCCGCGCCTGCTGATCCTCGACGAGCCGACGCAAGGGCTGGCCGACAGCGAGATCGACAATTTCATCACCCTGGTGCGCGAGATCGCCAAGAACGCCACCGTGCTTCTGATCGAGCACAACATGCCTGTCGTCATGCAACTCGCCGACCGCATCACCGTCTTCAATGCCGGCAAGATCCTGGCCGAAGGCACCCCCGAAGCGATCCGCGAGAACGCGGCGGTGCAGGAAGCCTATCTGGGGACCGCCCCATGACCGAGGCAAAGTCCGAGGCGCTGACCATCTCTGGACTGGACTGCTACTATGGCGAGGTCCAGGTGCTCTATGGCCTCGACCTGGTGCTGAACAAGGGCGAGGTGCTGTGCCTGTTCGGCCGCAATGGCGCCGGCAAGACGACGACGCTGAAAGCCATCATGGGACTGGTTCCCTCAAGCGCCGGCTCGATCAAACTGGCTGGCCAAGAGTTGACCGGGCTGCCGGCGCATGAAGTGCCCAAGGCCGGCGTCGCCTATGTGCCGCAGGGAAGGCGGCTGTTCGCCGAAATGACGGTGGCCGAAAACATCGAGATCGGCCTGATGGCGCGCGGCAAGGGCAAGGCGACGCGTGAAAACGTGCTCGACCTCTTTCCATTGCTGCGCCAGCGGCTGCGGCAGCGTTCCGGCACATTGTCCGGCGGCGAACAGCAGATGCTGGCCATGGCGCGCGCGCTCTGTCTCGAACCGCAAGTGCTGCTGCTCGACGAGCCAACCGAAGGGCTGATGCCGTCGATGATCGCCAAGATCCGCGAGACGGTGTCGAAGCTGCGCGACATGGGCGTCTCGACCATTCTGGTCGAGCAGCGTGTCGATGCGGTGCTTTCGGTCGCCGACCACGTTGCCTTCATCGAAAACGGCCGCAACCGCGAGACGGTCGACGTCGAGGAGTTGCGCGCCGACCCGTCGGCGGTCCGCCGCTATGTCGGCGTCGGGTGATCAGCCGAAGAACAGAAAGCCCGCGACCAAAAATATCGGGATCAGCACCAGCCCCGACCACAGCATGTAGCCGAAGAAGCCCGGCATCTTCACGCCGCGATGGCGGGCGATGGCGTAGACCATGAAGTTCGGCGCATTGCCGATATAGGTGTTGGCGCCCATGAACACCGCGCCCGCCGAGATCGCGGCAAGCGTCGAGGCGAACTCCGTCATCAGGTGCCGGGGGTCGCCGCCGGCAAGCTCGAAGAACACCAGATAGGTCGGCGCATTGTCGAGGAAGGACGACAATGCCCCTGTCAGCCAGAAATAGGCGAGATCGTTGGGCGTACCCGAGGGTGAACTGACAAGCGACACCAGCGGTGCCAGCGCGCCGTCATGGCTTGCCCTTAGGATGGCGATGACCGGCACGATGCAGATGAAGATGCCGGCAAACAATTTTGCCACCTCTGCTATCGGGCCCCAGTTGAAGCCGTTCGCCTCCCGGTGGCTCTTGTAGGAGAGCGGAAGCGACAGCAGGGCGAGCGCCAGGATGATGGCGTCGCGCACCAGATTCTGCAGTTCGAGACTGACGCCGAACACCGAGAAGCTGACGCCGGGCTTCCAGGCCGCCGACAGCAGGATGGCGCCGATCACGCCCGCCAGCAGCGGAAGGTTGGCCAGGCCGCGCAGACGCACCTTGGTATCCGGCGTCGGATCCTTGATCTTCGGCGCGCCAGCCTCGCGCCGATGCAGGATGATGTCGATGCCCAGGAAGACGGCCAGCACGGCACCGCCGACGAACAGGGTCTCGCGCCAGAGATTGGCGGTCGTCCAGAAGAAGTCGACACCTCTGAGGAAGCCGACGAACAGCGGCGGATCGCCAAGCGGCGTCAGCGAGCCGCCGATGTTGGACACCAGGAAGATGAAGAAGATGACGACATGGGCGTTGAACGGCCTGTTATCGTTGGCGCGGATGATCGGCCGGATCAGGATCATCGAGGCACCGGTCGTGCCTATCACCGAGGCCAGCAGCGCGCCGACCAGCAGCAGGCCTGCATTCACCAGCGGCGTGCCGTGAATGTTGCCGGCAAGGAGAATGCCGCCCGAAATGGTGAACAGCGCAAACAGCAGGATGATGAACGACATGTATTCCGTGAGCAACGCATGCAGCACCGCTTCGGTCGCTGTGGGAACACCGAAGGCAGCCGCCAGCGGCACGATCACCAGTGCGGCCCAAAGGGCCGAAATCTTGCCGTAGTGATGTTCCCAGGCATGAGGAAACAGCAGCGGACCGGTGGCGATCGACAACAGCAGCCCGGCAAAGGGCAGCGCCCACCACAGCGACATCGAAGCGCCGGGCAGGCCGTGGTCTTCGGCGGCAAAAGCCTGTGCCGGAAACAGCATGGCGGCAATTATCGCAGCGCATGCAGCCAACAAGGGGATCAAATATAAAAAAGGCCCCCTCATCCGGCCGCTGCGCGGCCACCTTCTCCCCGAGGGGAGAAGAGACTCGGCGCCGACGCTCGCCTTCTCCTCTCCCCTCGGGGAGAGGTCGGATTGCCCCGAATTGCCCTTCGC
>NZ_RZTB01000176.1:0-7347 GCF_003997735.1 Mesorhizobium sp. M7A.F.Ca.MR.148.00.0.0
AGAAGACCAATTGGACCGCATCGACAGGAACATCCTGTCGGCGCTGGCAAGCGATGGCCGGCTTTCCATGTCCGAACTGGCGGCAAATGTCGGCCTGTCGAAGACGCCGGTGCAGGCGCGGGTGAAGCGGATGGAAAAGGACGGCTATATCCGAGGCTACCAGGCGATCATCGACCGCGAGCGCATGGGCGAAGGCCATGTCGCTTTCGTCCAGGTGAAATTGTCCGACACCAGATCCGCCGCGCTCGACGCCTTCAACCGATCCGTACAGGCTGTGCCGGAGATCGAGCAGTGCCACATGATGGCGTCGAGCTTCGATTATCTGCTGAAGGTGCGCACCCGGGATATCGCCGCCTATCGCCGCGTCCTGGGCGAGCGCATCTCGGCCCTGCCCCATGTCGCCCAGACCTCGACCTTCGTGGCAATGGAGACGGTCAAGGATCGGTAGAATTCAATGACCGATGCGCGACTTCGGCTTCCCAGGCTTGAAGCTGATGCGGAGCTTCGAGCCTGTCGCCTTGGCAAAACGCTGCAATGTTCGGGTCGAAGGCATGTTTCGACCACTCTCCAAGCGGGCAATCACGGCCTGTGTCGTTCCCATGGCGACGGCGACCTCTTCCTGAGTCATGTCGGCTTCACCTCGGGCCTTGATCAAAGCTTCGGCGATCGCGAACTCTTCCTCCAAGGCTTCGTATTCGGCAACGAATTCCGGGTCCTTGAACCAGTCCTTGGCGACGTCCTCGACTGGGATTGTTTTCCGGCTCATAGAACCTCCTTTGCTCGTTTAAGAGCCAATTCGATTTCGCTTCGTGGCGTCTTCTGGGTCTTCTTGGCGAACACTCGCACCACAACCACACGACGTTCGGCCGCGGTCACGTAGACTGCACGAGCAATGCCGTCCCGGCCCTTGATGCGCATTTCCCAAAGCCTGCCTTCCAAGTGCTTAACGTATGCTCGTGGACTTTCTGCAGCCCGTGCGCCTCGATCAGACGCGATATCCTCAGAAAGCTGGCCAAGATATCTTTCGGTTGAGCCTCAAGCTCCCGCCTCACTTCAATTCAATATTGAGAAATTCGACCGACCAGCTCATCGACCTAGATATACCTTTTTTGCAATATTTTTCAATCGCCGATGTAGTCGGCAACCTCACTCCGCCAGCGTCTTCAGGAACGCCACCAGCGCTCCGCGCTCGCGATCCGACAACTCCAGCGGGTGAACCTCTGATACCCCTTCGACGCTGGGGGCAGCCTTGGCGTAGTGCGCCACCACCTCGTCGAGCGACGAAAACTGCCCGGCATGCATATAGGGCGGCCGCGTTGCCGCTCCGCGCAGCGATGGCGTCTTGTAGGCGCGAACGAGTTTGGGCGCATCCTTGACCATGAAGCGCAACTCGCCGCAGGCGCTGGCGTCGCCATCGCGATAAGCGCCGAAGCAGTTGAACGGGTCCGCCTCGACTTGGTGCACGGCATCGATACGGCCGCGATCCGGCGGCAGGCCCGCAACGGATGGCACGCCGGTGTTGTGGAAGCTGTTGTCGGTGAAGCGCGAGCCGTTGTGACAGGTAACGCAATTGGCCTTGCCGATGAACAGTTTAAGCCCAAGGATTTCTTGTTTGGAAAAGACAGCATCGCCCTTCGGCTCGGCACCGGTGGCGAGGTCCAGCGCAAAGCGGTCGAAGCGCGTTGGCGCCGGCGCGATCGAGCGTTCGAAGGCGGCAATCGCCTTGCCTAGATTGGCAAAGACGCCGTTGATAGCGTCACGCTGCGGGCCGCTCATGGCATTCCAGGCCGCCCTCTCGACATCGTTTCCAAGCGGGCTGGCATCCAACGGCATGCCGGAAAAATCAGGCAGCGGCCCGAAGATGCGCTCATAGCGTTCGCCGAAGCGCGCCTTGATGTAATGCGCGTAGGCGGTGCGGTTTCCCGCCTGCTCCAGCGGGTTTTCGAGCGGCGTCAGCGCTTGCGCCCACAGGCTGTCGCGGCGGCCATCCCAGAAGAACCAGGGATCGCGCGCGACGCCGGCCAGTGGCATGGTGCGCCGGCTGGTACGGCCGACCCCGACCGCCTGCGGCAGGTCGTCCTGGAACTGGCGGTCGATCTTGTGGCATGTCGAACAGGATATCGACCCGTCACCGCTCATGCCCTGGTCGAAGAACAGCGTCGAGCCGAGTGCGGCAGCCGCCGGCACGTCGGCAAAACGATTGGTGGGGTCGGGCTTGAGCGCCGGCAGCGACGACAGCGCCAGCGAGGCGATGGTCGTCTTTTCGGCGTCGGAAAAATCCGGCTTCGTGCAACCGGCAAGGACAACGGCCACCATCAGCGCCAGAAAACGCGAACGCCGCCTCATGTCCTGCTCACAGCACCACGTTGAAGAGCACCGTGTCGGAGCCGGCGGTGGCCGAGATGGCGAAATGCAACTGCCACCAGCCGCTCATGGTGAATTTCACTCCTTCGATTCGATAACGCCCGTCGCCGAGATAGTCGGTCGTCTGCGGGCTGGTCGGCAGGCCGTGACTGTGCAGTGGCATACCGCCCGAAATCGCGATCGCGGCACCTTCCACCGGAACTCCTGCCTTTGTCTTCAAGGTCAGCAGCCAGGATTGCAGTTCGCCCTGCCGTACGACACCCCGCTCCGGCGCGAAGCTGGCCACGAACAGCGCGTTGGCGGTGTTCTTCGTCCGCGAGACATCCGGGCCGGCAGGCAGCGACGACCGCGGCGCCGTCAGGAAGACGGCCGCGAGAATGCCGACCAGCAAGGCAGCCAGACCAAGACCCGCCAGAAGATAACGCCATATCGATGCCAAACCGGTTCCTCTTCCGCAGACAACGCTCTGCCGGACGGATCGCATCCCGCCAGCCTGTGGGAAAACGCTGTGACGGAAAAAACCCTGCTTGCCAAGCATGGCGCTGCCGGTGGCAAAAAGCTACAGCACCGGGATCACTGGAGGATTGTAGATGGCGGGAAACGGCGTCGCCTCGATCGGCGAATGCATGCTCGAACTGTCGGGCCAGACGGGACCGAACTGGCGCATGGGCTTTGCCGGCGACACGTTCAACACGCTGTGGGCGCTGCATGCACTGAGCGCTGAGCGGCCGGCAACCTATGTCTCGGCCTTCGGCGACGATCCGTTCTCGCAAGGCCAGATCGATTTCTTCGCTGAAAACGGCATTGGCATCGGCTCCAGCCCGCTCATAGCAGGCGCGCGGCCCGGCCTCTATGCCATCACGCTGACGGGAGCCGAACGTTCCTTCACCTATTGGCGTGGCGACGCCGCCGCGCGGCAGCTTGCCTCGGACCCGGCCGCATTATCGAAAAACCTGGAAAACCAGGCACTTGTCTATTTTTCCGGAATCACTTTGGCAATTCTGGACGAAGCCGCGCGCGCTGCCTTGCTGGCCGCAGTCGCCAAGGCGCGCTCGGCTGGTTCACTTATCGCCTTCGACCCCAACTACCGGCCGCGGCTCTGGCGTGAGCGCGAGGAGGCGCAGGCAGCGATCGTCGAAGCCCTTGCCGTCACTGATATCGCATTACCAACCTTTCCCGACGAGCAGATGCTGTTTGAGGATGCAACGCCGCAAGTGACCGCTAAACGGATCGGGAAATTGGTTGGCGAGGTCGTCGTCAAGAATGGCGAAGCGCCGGCGCTGATCGCCAAAGGAGGAACGCTGCGCGACGTGCCGGCGATCCATGTCGCAGCTCCCGCCGATACGACGGGCGCCGGCGATTCCTTCAACGGCGGCTATCTTGCGGCTCGACTTGCCGGCCACGAACCGCTGGAAGCCGCACGCCATGCCCATCGTGTCGCCGCCGCCGTGGTGCAGGTACGTGGCGCACTGGCGCCGTTCGAGACGCTGCGGGCGGCGTTCGAAGGCTAAGGTAGCCGGAATCTGTATTCCGTGACGTGGTGGTAGATCGCGCCCGGCCACAGCGTCGCCTGCGGGAAATAGGGCCGGTTCGGCGCATCCGGCCAAATCTGCGGCTCGAGGCAGAAACCGCAAAAGGCCTTGTAGTTCCGCCCTTCCAGCCCGGTGCGCGGCGTCACATACTGACCGGTATAGAGCTGGACGCCGGGCTCAGTGGTCCAGACCTCCATCTCGACACCGGAACTGGCGCCTTGCGTCCACGCAGCCTGTTTGAGCGGCCCGCGTGTCGAAGCGAGGCAGAAATTCTGGTCGTAGGGCAGCTGTTCGCCCTCGGTCTCCATGCGCAACGGCCGCGCCTGGCGGAAATCGAACGGCGTGCCGTCAACCGGCTTGACCACCCCGGTCGGGATCATATCGCCATCGACCGGCAGATAGGCGCCGGCATTCAACATCATCCTGTGGTCGAGAATGTCTCCGGCGCCGCCATCGTCCAGGTTGAAGTAGGAATGCTGGGTGAGATTGCACAGCGTCGGCTCCTCACAGGTGGCTGTCAGCTCGACGCTAAGCGTGCCGGGGATCTTCAACCGGTAGGTGCAGGTGACATCAAGCGCGCCGGGAAAACCCATCGCGCCATCGGGATCGTGCAGGGTCAGCGTGACGAAATCCCTGCCATGCAAGGAAACCGTCCACGGCCGGTGGGAGTAACCTAGCGAGCCGCCATGCAGCGTATGCTTGTCGAGGAAGTTTTGCTCGGTCTGGTAGCGGCTGCCGCCAATGGTGAAGCGGCCGTCGCGGATGCGGTTGGCGTAGCGGCCAACGACAGCACCGAAGAACGCCGTATCCGTCTCGTAGCCTTCCAGACAGTCATAGCCGAGCACCAGCGGAGCATCGTGCCCGGTCAGGCGTAGATCCTGGATGATCGCGCCCAGACCGATGATGTTGGCTGTGATGCCGCCGCCCCTGATCGTGAAGCGACGCACCTGCTCGCCAGCCTGCGTCGTGCCGAAAACCTCGCCGTCCTTCATCGCCATGCCCGTAAATGCCAGTTGATCCAGAAGACTTCGGCTGGTTTTCCGATGAGAGATGGGCAGGCTATCGGCCTGCTCATCCCCGGGATAGCCTATCAGAGGCCGAGGCCGCCGATGCAGACATATTTGGTGTCGAGGTAATCCTCGATGCCCTGATGTCCGCCTTCCTTGCCGAGGCCGGATTCCTTGACGCCGCCGAACGGCGCTTCCGGCGTGGTGATGAGGCCTTCATTGACGCCGACCATGCCGTATTTCAGCCCTTCCATCACACGGAAGGCGCGGCCGAGATCGCCGGTGTAGAAATAGCAGGCGAGGCCGAATTCGGTGTCGTTGGCGAGGGCGACGGCCTCCTCTTCGGTCTCGAACTTGAACACCGGTGCGACCGGGCCAAAGATCTCTTCCTTCATGAAGCGCATCTTGGGTGTCGCGTTGGCGATGACCGTCGGCTGGAAGAACGAACCGCCGAGCGCATGGCGCTTGCCCCCGGCGACGATCTTGCCGCCCTTGGATGTAGCGTCGGCGATCAGTTCCTCGACCTTCTCGACCGCCTTCTCGTCGATCAGCGGCCCCTGCTGCACGCCGTCCTCGAGGCCCGAGCCGACCTTCAGCCCGTTGCTGGCGGCAGCGAGCTTCTCGACGAACTTGTCATAGACACCAGCCTGGACAAGGAAGCGGTTGGTGCAGACGCAGGTCTGGCCGGAATTGCGATACTTGGCGGTGATCGCACCGGCGACCGCACGCTCGATGTCGGCGTCATCGAAGACAATGAACGGCGCGTTGCCGCCGAGTTCCATCGACACTTTCTTGACGGTGACCGACGACTTCTGGATGAGAAGCTTGCCGACTTCGGTCGATCCGGTGAAGGTGATCTTCGACACCAGCGGATTGGCGCAGATCTCGTCGCCGATCTCGCTTGCCGAACCGGTCAGGATGTTGACGACGCCCTTGGGGAAGCCGACTTCCTCGGCGAGCGCACCCCAGGCGAGACCCGAATATGGCGTCTGCGACGCCGGCTTGACCACGGCGGTGCAGCCGGCGGCGAGCGCCGGTCCGAGTTCCGGGCCGAGTTTGCGGGCCAGCATCGAGGACGGGAAATTCCATGGCGTGATGGCGGCAATGACGCCGACCGGCTCCTTGGTCACCAGGATGCGGCGGTCCGCCCATGGTGAGGGCACGACATCGCCATAGGTGCGGCGGCCTTCCTCGGCGAACCACAATATGTAGGCCGCGGCGGAGCCGATCTCGCCCTTCGATTCGAACAGCGACTTGCCCTGCTCGATGGTCAGCAGTTCGGCCAGCACGTCCTGATTGTCCATCATCGCGTCATGCAGCTTGCGCAGCAGCTTCGAGCGCTCGAGCGCGGTGGTCTTGCGCCACGATTTGAAGGCGGCGGCGGCGGCCTCGATGGCGCGGCGGGTCTCGGCCTTGCCCGACTTCGGCACGGTGCCGATCTTGAGACCGGTGGCCGGATTGTTGACGTCGACTGTCTGGCCGCTGTCGGCCTGCACCCACTCGCCGTTGATGAGATTGGCCTGCCGCATGAAATGGCTGGTTTTCTGAAGCATGGTCTATCCTCCGTTCAGCGCCCTGACGGGCCGGTCTGTGAAATCTTCGGTGAGCGTGCGCCATGGACTGAAGCCGGCACGCCGGAGCCACTGCTCTTTACCGAGGGCAAGGCCCGCAAGCAATCGCAAGATGGCATATAGGGCTTGGGCCACAGCGAGACGAGAGCAGGCGACGTGCTTACCCCAATGCCTTACCCGAAAACGTGCAAGACGACAGTCAGCCAGAAAGCCGTGGTGATGGCTGCACAGGCCGTGGCGATGGTCATCTGGTTCGACGCCAGCGCCTGGCCGGTGTTGAACTGAACGGCGATGAGATAGGAATTGATGCCGGATGGCAGCGCCGCAACCACCACCGCCACCTTGGCCGTCAACGGCGGCAACGCAAGCAGCCAGACGAAGGCGAGAACCAGTGACGGCATCAGGAACAGCTTCAACGCTGAAAGCGCCAGCGCCGGGCGGACATTGCCTGATATGCCGAAGCGGCGCAGGCTGAGACCCATGGCAAACAGCGCCACCGGTCCTGCCGTGTCGGCCAGCGCATCGACCAGACGCATTGCAAGGTCGGGCAATGGCGCCCCGGTCATGCGCCAGGCAAGCCCGGCCAGAATGCCGATGATCAGCGGATTGAGAAACAGCCGTTTCAGAAAGCTTCTGACGACACGCAGGGGATGCACGTGCTCGCTACCGCTCCGGCCAAACATCTCGAAGAGCACGATGGAAGCCATCATCATGATCGGCAGATGCACGGAGACCAGCAGCGACAGCACTTCAAAGCCGCTCGGGCCGAATATGCCGAGAATAAAGGGAGCACCGAGCAGGACAACGTTGGAGTAGGCCGACGATACGCCGCCGACAACGCCGGCGCGTGCGTCGCGCCCGAACACCCGCGTG
>NZ_RZTB01000177.1:0-7256 GCF_003997735.1 Mesorhizobium sp. M7A.F.Ca.MR.148.00.0.0
CGCCGGCAAGTCGACGCTCAACCGGCTGGAGCTGAGCCGGCCGCAGCCCTCGCGCTATCACAAGATCAGCCACGATCCGGCGGCGATCGAGGCGTTGTTCGTCGAGCTGTTCGTGGGCGCGCATGCAACTGCGCCCGAAGAGATCGTGCTGGATCTGGACGCCACCGACGATCCCCTGCACGGCAACCAGGAGGGGCGGTTCTTCCACGGCGATTACGGCCACTACTGCTATCTGCCGCTCTACGTCTTCTGCGGCCATCATTTGCTGTGCGCCAAGCTGCGGCCCGCCAACATCGACGCCGCCGCCGCCGGCTCGGTCGAGGCGATCGCGCGCATCGTGCGCCAGTTGCGCGACCGCTGGCCGAAGGTTCGCATCGTGCTTCGTGCCGATTCCGGCTTCGCCCGCGAGGCACTGATGGCCTGGTGCGAGAGCAATGCCGTCGATTACCTGTTCGGCCTGGCCCGCAATGCTCGACTGGTTCGCTACATCGGAGCTGAACTGGAGGAGGCCATAGCAGAGAGTTCCCTCACCAGCCGGCCGGCCCGCCGCTTCAAGGATTTCCTGTGGACCACGCGCAAGAGCTGGAGCCGCCGGCGCAGGGTCGTGGCCAAGGCCGAGTGGACGCAAGGCGAGGCCAATCCGCGCTTCGTCGTCACCTCGCTCGACGCGGAGACCTGGCCGGCACAGAGCCTCTATGAGGACCTCTACTGCGCCCGCGGCGAGATGGAGAACCGCATCAAGGAATGCCAGCTCGATTTGTTCGCCGACCGCACCTCGGCCGCCACCATGCGGGCCAACCAGCTCAGGCTCTGGTTCGCCTCGATGGCCTATGTGCTGGTCTGCGCGCTGCGCCGCATCGGCCTGGCCAACACCCGCCTTGCCAGGGCAAGCTGCGCCACCATCCATCTCAAGCTGTTCAAGATCGGCGCCCTGGTCAGCGTCTCCGTGCGCCGCGTCAGGCTGGCCATGAACTCCGCCTGCCTCTTCCAGCGCGAATGGGCACTGACCTACGCCAGGCTATCGGCAGCCGCCATCTGAGCGCCCCGATCCACCCCTCCCGTCAACAACAAGGATATCGCCGAACCACAACGACCGCTTCGCGCGGCGACAGCCCTTGCGCGCAACTCAAGCGCTCCCAAAAATGCAGCTCACAGACCTACGCCGCAAGACAGTGTGAGATATCCGGGCTAGGCGATGATGAAGGATGCGCTGGTTGGCGGCCGGAGCAGAAGCCGCGCCAGCAGGTAGCGGATTTCGGGTACACTGGGCAGGAGAGCCGTCATGATGGTCAGGCGGCTGCGGCCGACCAGGCCCATGTGGCGGTGCCAGCCGTGCCAGGATCGCGCCTCGCAATGGTCGGGGCCGAGATCGTCTTTGGCGCGCGCGAAGCATTCCTCGACCGCGCAGCCGAGGCCGGCGGCACCGGCCAGTTCGGCCAACGCCGTGCCCTCAGGGGCAAAGACCAGATAATAGGCGAGCTTCTCCGGCTCCTTGCGGCTGCGGCGGATCAAGTGCCAGCGCTCGAACCCCTCGTGCGTGGCCCAGGGCAGGCGGATAGCGGCCCAGGCGTAGAGCCGCAGGCCCCTGGCGCCTTCGCCGGCGGCAAGCGTCGTCCAGCATCGGTGGGCAAATCCTCGGCGATGGTCTCGGGTCAGTCTCTAAAGCCCTCTTGTGCTTCGGCTGACCTGCGGTTCTACTACGCCGATCGCTAGATGGCTGACCCAAGCTGCATGGAAGCGGTGAAGGAGGCTGCGGTTGCCGAAATGGATCGCGGCTTTGCCATTCTCGATGCCGCCTCAAAGGCCAGGACTGGTTGTTCGGCAACTGGCTTTCGCTGGTCGACATCTATCTCGTCACACTGGCGGCCTGGCATCCCCAAGTTGAAGGGTTCCGAGCGCCTGGCCGAACATCGACCGTCTGTGGGACAGGTTGCGGGAGCATCAGGAACCTGAACGCCTCCCACGCCATGTGGCCGGCCTGAACCGATCGCCTTGGTTCAGGCTTTTCCACGGCCGAGCCCCGCCCGTCGTTCCTGGAGGAACCGGCGTACGGCCGGATCGCCCGATCTTAGGCTGCGGCTGCTTTCAGTCTTGCCGAGCCTGACCTGAAGACCAGCGCGCTGTCAATACTGGTAGTCGGCAAGTCGCTTGTCGCCGCCAAGCCCATCAGGTGCGTTCAATCCCGCCGCAGCACCCTCGGCCTCGGCAAGGGACACGGTGCGGTTGTCGACCTCAGCCGCTCGTCGGGCAGGTTTTCGTCAGCCATACGGGAACTCCATCTCCTCGGCGGCCAGCCTGAGATTAATTGCCCCTCGAGCAAACGGAATTCGCCAAAGCTCTTGCTCACGTTATTTAACGGGTTCGGGACATCGCTCTCTCCGATGGGAGGCACGGTGTAAGTAGCGGGTTGAGAATGCTGATTACCTGCGCTCGTCTTGGAAGACCGGGTTACAAGAGATATTTCACCGCGAGATAACTGCCCCAAGCTTTCGCAGGCCGGACCCCATTTTATGCTTTCTTCGTTGCCGATTTCGGGCTAATAGGGATCTCCGTGCGCCGCTTTCCTACGAAAAAGCAGGGTTTTTTGCAGAGATCTCAATGGATTTGGATCGAGTTGACCGAAAGATTCTCAGCGCCGTCCAGCGAAACAACCGCCTAACAACAGAAGAATTGGGCGAACTTGCTGGCTTATCAGCCACGGCGTGTCAGCGGCGATTGAAACGACTTCGAGATGCTCGTGTGATTGAGGCTGATGTTTCAATAATCTCACCGGGAGCCGTGGGTCGGCCCATGCTCATGCTGGTATCTATCAGTCTAGAGCGCGATCGCTCAGATATCATTGATCGTTTCAAGCAAGCGATCCGGCGCACGCCTGAAATCATGAACGCATATTATGTAACAGGTGATGCCGATTTCGTTCTCACAGTATCCGTGCGTGACATGGTGGAGTATGAGGCATTCACACGTCGGTTTTTTTATGAAAATCCCGACATCAAAGGATTCAGCACAATGGTTGTTATGGATCGGACTAAGGTATCCCTTGCTGTGCCAATTGACGAATAGAAAAATCACGTTGCCAAGCCAACGCCGAAGCCGAAGTCGACTTCTCCCATCTGCATGGCCGTGTGCATCCTCCTGTGCTTCAGAGTTAATCGCGCCCTCCCCAAAGTCCCCGCGCCGAAACACAACGACTCGAGCCTTGCCTTATCGCGCAGCTGCTGTGCGACTCCGACAACGCGTGGCCGACCGCCCAAACAACCGTCGGCATTCGCCGCGACAGCCGTCGACGCCACCGATCCCCCCTCCACAAATTTGTCCCTTAAAGAAGCGCCCCCGCGGCGGTGACCGATGACTGGCTGCTGCGAATCTTGGTGGGTTACCCTCCGATTTTCGCGGACATAATGTCTCAAAGCGCTTCGAAAACTTCCAGCCGAGGTTTAGATCACAATGGCTACCGTGTCCGCCTGAATAGATGTGGCAATGAGGCAGCAGAAAAAGCGAAGATTTCGTACGGAGCGGAGGGATATGGCACCTTTAACGCCTACAATTTTGAGACACGCCGGTGTCGGGAGAAGCGAAGCCTAGCGGAAGATAGCGGGACCCGCGGGCGACGGCCCGAATTGCCGCAGCCTTTCGGGACCGAGCCAATTCGTCAGAGCGCTAATCGCCCCTGTGGCCCGATCACCAGGTGGACGCGTGCTCATCGGATTGGCCGTCATCGATGGCTTGTCTGCTCGAACGGAGAGGGGCAATGAGCGATCAGAAACAACGGGCATGCCGGCGTCGACTGGGAGTCACAAAGGTCATCATATCGTTCCTCACGCGCGATGGTCGAAAAATGGGCGAGAGCGGCTTCAAGGAGGGCCGCGATGGCCTCGCCAAGATCGTTGCCTGGCTGGTGGCGACAAACGGCACATTTGAGGCATCCCTGATCCAGGTGGCGATCGAGGTGCCGCGTCGCTTCCGTGATCGTTTCACCTGGCGGGCGCCACGGATGTTGCGCGCATCCGCCTTCAACCGGCAACTCAAGCAGGCGCACCATCAGTTCGGTGTCCTGACGACCCGCCTCATCCCCGAGCGAGGAAGAGACAAGCCGGGAGGACAGTGGAGATCCTCGCATCTTGCGGGAGTGGGAAGGCTCGTTCTCGCCACGTTACTCGCCGAAGCATTCGATGGCCTGCAGTGATGTGATGCGTTGCGCAGTTCCAGGGGAGCGCTGGTCGCCAAGCGCCCGGGCAAGAGCTGTATGGTCATCAGACGCCTCCTCGACATAGCCTGCGCCATTCCCGAAGCCGGCACCACCTTCAACCCCTCGTTCAGCGATCAAAGATCCTTCTGGTAAATGGTGGAGAGCCCCGGCAAAGCTTAGGATTCTCATGATGCAGCGGCCACCGAAAGCCAACTGTTACGCAAGGCTTTTAGTCTTACGATGCGGCTGGACCCGTTCCGTCCTGCTTCTGGTTCCTCCTACTATGGAGATATTGTGCGCACGCATCCTAAAAAATGCCGATTTCCTGCAGGGCGGAGGCACACTCCGCGTGATGCAGCTTGTTGGCACTTGTTATGGTTTCGGTGTGTTACGGATCGGCACAGCTGAGTGCCTGGTTCAAAGTCAAGGATGGGTTATATGAAAGTTCCAGGCATTGATAACGCCGTTGTTCAAAAAAATCTTGCATTCTCGGTCGCCGAATTTCAGCGGCGCCTCAAAGCTGTTCGGCAGGAGATGGCAGAGAGAGGATTGGATCTGCTTGTTGTAAGCACACCTGAAAACATATACTACCTGAGCGGGTACCATACGGTAGGATATTACAGCAGCCAATTCCTGCTAGTGCCAATTGATGGAGAGCCATTTCATATAACTCGCGGTATCGAAGAGACCAACGTCAAAGTCTTTTCCTGGATCGACCAATCCTCCAGCTATATGGATCATGAGTCGCCCGTCGCGCTTCTCGCGGATACGATTCGAAGCATGGGGTACGCAAACTCAACCATTGGCATTGAGAAAATAAGTTGGTTTCTGACAATCGTTGATTACGAACGTCTCAAAGAACTATTCAACGGCGCAAGATTTGCGGACGGCTCCCTAACGGTCGAAAGCGCGAGGGTGGTGAAATCAGACCTCGAACTTGAATGCATTCGCCAAGCTGCCCGCATCGCAGATGCGGGGATGGAGGCTGGGATTAGCCAAATTCATGCTGGCGCAAACGAAAATGATATCGCCGCCGAGATTCAGCGCGTTGTGACAAGCATGGGAAGCGAGTATCCGGGTTTGCCGATATTCGTTGCGTCAGGCGTTCGTACCAGCCACGCGCATGCAACTTGGTCCGGAAGAAAGATCCTCGAAGGTGATCCGGTCCTACTTGAAATATCAGGTTGTGTCCGACGCTACAGCGCCGCCCTCATGCGGCTCGCTGTCGTCAAACCAGCTAACCGCGAGTTGGAACGCATGGAAGAGGTTTCCCGCAAGGCGCTAGAGGAAATGATTGAGGCCATCCGGCCCGGGCGTCCTCTGGAGGAAGTTTGGAATGTCTGGTCGAGGACTGTGACGGAAGGGGGGTACGAGGGGCGCTTCAAGAGAACCGGTTACTCGATCGGCATCAATTTCCCGCCTGATTGGGGTGAAGGCTACATGCTGTCTTTCAAGCGGGGAGAAACGCGGACGCTGCGTCCGAATATGACATTTCATATCCCATCTCTGGTGAAGGTCTTCGGTTTTGCCGACGCTGGCACGAGCGAAACAGTTCGTGTGACGGAGACAGGATGTGAAATACTCACGAATTGCAAACGTCAACTCTATGTTTGCTGAACCCGGCTACAAGGCGGGGACTTGGCCATTAGCCGGTCTCCGCCGTTATCATCGGCAGCCGCACGAGATTGTAGGCTGCGGCAGCGAAGCTGAAAGCCATCCGGCGCGGTTCACGCGACGGTAGCGGGTCTTGGTCTGCGATCTTCTGATCCAGCTGAACCCTTCCTCAAGGGCGGCATAGTTTTCGGAATTTCCGCTGCCCTGATCCCGGCCGGCGCCATCGCAGCACTCGCCCTCTCGTCAATCTCGTCGCCGATTGGATCCTCAACCGGACCACTTCTCTCAAAGGAGCGCGCGGCGGTGTCTAAGGCGGCTGGAAAACGGCCTGGTGGCGGAAGTGGTCCGTTGCTCGACATCCGGAATCTGCGGATCGAAGCGACCGCCTATTCGCCGGGGGCGATCCGCGGAATACGGTGATCGTTGACGGCGTTTCGCTGAAGCTGGAGAAAGGGCTGCGCCTTCGGCCTGATCAGAGAGGCCGGCGCCGGCAAATCGA
The DNA here is from genome assembly GCF_003997735.1 of Mesorhizobium sp. M7A.F.Ca.MR.148.00.0.0. Lineage (NCBI taxonomy): Bacteria > Pseudomonadati > Pseudomonadota > Alphaproteobacteria > Hyphomicrobiales > Phyllobacteriaceae > Mesorhizobium > Mesorhizobium sp. M7A.F.Ca.MR.148.00.0.0. The sequence goes on from NZ_RZTB01000177.1 coordinate 6,303, forward strand.
CCATCGGCCTGGCCTCGATGGGCTATGGCCTAGGCGGTGTGCGCATCACCGGCGGCGAGGTCATCCTCAAAAGTCGGCGACATCTAAAGGCTGCGTCCAGGGATTGCGCAAGGTGCGCGGCAGCGAGGTTTGCTTTGTCGCGCAGTCGGCCGCGGCCGCTTTCAACCCGCGCACCGGCTGATGGACCAGTTGTAGAAGCGGCGCTGTTGCTCGGCGTCGCGGGCGGGCCGAGGCAGATAAGCACGCGGCCTGTTTCAAAAACTCCGCCTGCCGGACCCCGAGAACATCGGCCGCCGTTACCCGCACCAGGTCTCGGGCGGTCAGTTGCAGTGAGTGATGACGGCCATGGCCCTATGCTCCGAACCCAACCTGATCGTCTCGACGAGCCTACCAGTGCTCTCGACGTGACGACGCAGATCGATGTGCTTGCTGCGATAAAAGACGCAATCCGCGATACTGGCGTGGCCGCCCCTTTACATTACACATGACCTCGCGGTCGTTGCCCAAATCTCGGCCCAGATTATGATGCTGCGTCACGGCAAGATGGTGAAGTATGACGAGACGCGGCAGATCATCCAGGCGCCACGGATGGACTACACCAAGGCTTTGGTGTCTGTCCGATCGATCAAGCATAAGGAAAAGACGCCGGCAACCAGTCCAGTGCTCCAGGTGAAGAATGTGACCGCGGCCTATGGCGGCTATGTGAAGGTGCTGCAGGACGTCTCGGTCGACGTCCATCCCGGTCAGACGCTGGCCGTGGTCATCGAGTCCGGCTCGGGCAAATCCACGCTTGCCCGCGTCATCACCGGTCTGCTGCCGCCAATGTCGGGCAGGCATCGCTTTCGCCGGCCGCACGCTCACGCCGAGGCTCGCCAACCGCTCCAGGGACGATCTGCGCGAGTTGCAGATGATCTACCAGATGGCCGACGTGGCGATGAACCCGCGCCAGACCGT
>NZ_RZTB01000178.1:0-7062 GCF_003997735.1 Mesorhizobium sp. M7A.F.Ca.MR.148.00.0.0
AAACTGTCACCCATGCTATCGGTCCATTCTGTTACCTATCTATCCGGTTCGGACAACTCGACACCTCTCCCCCGATCGACGGGGGAGAGGAACCCAAGTTCTGCCTGGCTCAAGCCGCCACCGGCCGCCGCGCCAGGCCATCGCGGATGTGCCGCGCGAATTCCTGCGCGGCCGGCCCGACACCGTGCCTCGGCAGATGCAGATTGATGGCAAAATTCGGCAGCGGCGGCAGGCCGGACTCCGATGGCAGTATGTCCAGATCGGCTGGCACCGTGGAGGCTAGCCAGGCGGTGACGGCGAGGTCGGAGCGCACCGTCGCGGTCGTCGCGTCGATGTTGCCGTTTTCGAACACGGTGCGCCACTCCAGCCCGTGCTCACTGAGCGCCGCCAGCACCGCCGGGCGGAAGGCGCAGGTGTCGGCGACGATCGAAACCGGCAGCGGCCGCTTGGCGCGGGCAATGCCGCCCTTGGCACCACCGCACCCAGACCAGCCGGTCGGTGGCAAGGCATTCGCCCGCCGAGGGACCGACGCGTTCCTCGATCACCGCAAGGTCGATGGTCCCGGCCGCAAGGGCAGCCGCCAATTCCGGCGACGAGGCGCAGACCAGCGATATCTCGACCTGCGGATAGGTCTCGGCATAGGTCTTCAGCACCGGCGCCAGCAAGGTGCCGACAAGGTCATAGGGCACGCCGAGCCGCACCTGGCCGGCCACCAAAGTCCCAGCCATCTCGGCCCAGATCTCGTCATTCAAGGCCAGCAACCGCTTGCCCCTGCCGAACAGCTGTTCACCGGCGCGCGTCAGCCGCAAGCCGCGCCGGTCGCGCGTAAACAGGCTGGAGCCGAGCGCCTCCTCCAGCCGCTTGACCTGCTGGCTGACAGCACCTTGCGTCAGGTGCAGCGCATTGGCCGCCGCAGTCATGCTGGCCTTGTCGGCGACGGTGATGAAGGTGCGGATCAGCGCCATGTCGAGATTTCGGATCATGGGTGGCATTATCAATCCTAATGCTGACCATGGCAAACATTGCATTTACTGAAGTTCGCACGCAGCTACGATCGCAGCCCTCTGACAGAGGACGCCGCATGCTCGAGCCCATTCTCCCGCTCATCCTTTTTGCCATCGTCGCCACCACCACGCCCGGCATCGCCACAACCCTGTCTACGGCGTCCGGCGCGCAGTTCGGCTTTCGCCGTTCCGTGCCCCTGCTGGTCGGCAGCGCCGCCGGCCTCGCCACCGTCACGGGTGCCGCTGCCGCCGGGCTTGCCGGTCTGCTGCTTGCCGTGCCTTCGCTGCAACTGGCCATGAAGGTCGTCGGCTCGCTCTATCTCCTCTGGCTGGCGATCAAGATCGGCCGCAGCGGACCGCCCAATCTGGATGTGAGCATGGCCAGGCCGAACAGCTTTCTGGGCGGCGCCGGCATTCAATGGATGAACCCGAAAGGCTGGGCGATGGGACTGGGCGCCGCGGCTTCGTTCGCGGCATTGGCCAGCGGACCGGTGCAACTTGCGCTGCTGCTCGGCGCCACCTTCGGCCTCGCGGCCGCCGCCTCGCTTTCACTGTGGTGCGTGGCCGGCATGGTGCTGGCGCGGCTGCTCAAGACCGAATGGCAATGGCGCGCGCTCAACATCGTGCTGGCACTGGTGCTGGCCGCCTCGATCATTCCGATGTGGCGGACGGCCTGAGTTGGACGCAAGGCCCCCTCACCCAGCCTCCGCTTCGCTCGGCTGACCTCCCCCCTCGGGGAGAGGAGATTGTCAGCGCCGGCGCCGGTCTCTTCTCCCCAGCGGGGAGAAGGTGGCCGCGAAGCGGCCGGCTGAGGGGCCTTTTGGTTCGTAAAGCGAACCAGCCTAAACCCTCAAGCCGCGTAGCGGGCTGCCGGCTTGTCGGCGTGCAGGCTGCCGTAGAAGGCCTGCCGGGCACCGAGGAAAATGTCCAGTTTGGCCGGCTCGGCGAGCGCCGGCACGGTGACAGCTTCACCCCTGGCAAGGCCGACAAGGGCCGCATCCACCATATCGTCGGCGCTCATGATGATTTCCTTTGGAAGCTGGTCGATATCGCTGCCGGCAAGCTCCCAGAAATCCGTCCGTGTCGCGCCCGGCAGCACCACCTGCACCTTCACCTTCGTACCCTCGACCTCGCGGTGCAGAGCCTCGGTGAAGTTGACGACATAGGCCTTGGTACCGCTGTAGATGCCGCCGAACGAGGTCTCATAGGCGAGCACCGAGGCGATGTTGACGACCGCACCTCGGTTGCGCGCCAAAAACCCCGGCAGCACGGCACGGGTCAGCCGCGTCAGGGCGATGACATTGACCTTGATCATGCGTTCGGCAGCGTCCGCATCGGCGATTGCCACCACGGACTGGCCGCCAAGGCCGGCATTGTTGACCAGCAGCGTCACGCTGTCGTCGCTGGCGATCGCCTGTTCGACGCGGCGGACGTCGCCGTCGTTGGAAAGGTCGGCGCTGATCACGCTGACCTTGCGGCCATAGGTCTGGCGCAGCTTCCCGGCCAGTTCCTCCAGCCGGTCGGCGCGCCGCGCCACCAGCACCAGATCGTAGCCCTGCCCCGCCAGCCGGTCGGCATAGACCGCGCCGATGCCCGACGAAGCACCGGTGACGACCGCCGTGCCCTTGTTGCCCTGTCCACTCATTGTCCTGTTCCTTCTTCGACTGATCTGGTTCGTTTCGACTGACCCGGCGCCGTGGCATCTGCCGCGCTACCGAAAGCCGCGTGATTGATTTAGTGGCATATACCACTAATTGGGAAGTAGGCATAAGCCACTATCTTGTCAATGATACGGACGGGGATTATTTGAGGGGTGCAGCCGGGCCTCATTCGCCGGCGCCAAGGACCATCATGTCAAAGGACAGCTTGCCCGGCCTCACGCTCTGCAACAACGCCGCGCTGCGCCGCGCGACGCGCAAGCTCGGCAAGTTTTATGATGATGTGGTGGAGCCATCAGGCCTGAAGGCGACGCAGCAGGGCCTGCTCTACCAGATCCATATCGGCGACGAGCCGGCGATGGGGGCCATCGCCGCGTCGCTGATCATGGACCTGTCGGCGCTCGGCCATACACTGAAGCCACTGATCCGCGACGGCTATGTCGAGACCTTCGCCGATCCGGACGACCGCCGCGTCAAGCGTGTGCGGCTGACGCCCCAAGGGCTGGCCAAGCTCGAGGCGGCGATGAAACTGTGGCAGATCGCCCAGCAGCGTTTCGAGGATGTCGTCGGCAGGGACAAGGCTGAAAAACTGCGCGCGGCGCTGGATGACATCGCCGCGCTGGATTTTGATCTGCAGCCGGCCCGCTGAGCCGGCCGACGGCTTTCAAAGAGATTACTCGGCAGGCATCTCTACAGGCCGAGCCGCCCGGCGGCCGGCCACCACGATGCCAAGCCCGATGATCGGGAAGATCGCGGCGACCAGGCCGAGATCGGCCGGCGCGCCGTAGCGCAGCACGGCGCCACCGACCACGGCGCCGAGTGCGACGCCGAGATAGAGCGCCGAGGCATTGAGCGACAGCACGATCGGGGCGGCGTCGGGCGCCAGCTTGATGATGCGGCTGGCCTGCGCCGGCGGGAACGCCCAGCCGACGATGCCCCACGGCACCATCATCGCCATCAGCGCCGGTCCGGCAATATGCGGCGGCAGAAACGTCGGGATGACCGACAGCAGGACCAGCATGCCGGCACTCAGCGCCAGCGACCAGCCGACGGTGCGGGTCGCGCCGAACCGGTCGGCAGCCTGGCCGCCGCCAATGTTGCCGATGACGGCGCCGACGCCGAAGGCGAGCAGCATGCCGGGCAACGCGATCTGGCTGAGACCGCCGCCCTCGATGGCAAGCGGCGCGACATAGGCAAAGACGGTGAAGGCGCCGATCAGCGCCAGCACTGTCGTCAATAGGATCGGCATCACGCCGGGACGCAGCGCTGCCGCCAGCCTGCGCTTCAAGGGCAGCCTGGTGCCAACGATGCCCCGCGGCAGCCGGTACCACAGGATCGCGCCCGCAAGCGCGCCAAGGCCGGCGATGGCAAAAAAGGTTCCGCGCCAGCCGGCAACGGTGGCAACGAGCGCGCCCAGTGGCGCACCGAGCGCAACGGCCACAGTGGTGCCGCCGACGACGACGGCGATGGCACGCGCCCGGTGATGGTCATCGACCAGCGCCACCGCGGTGCCTTGCGCGGTTGCGGCGAACAGGCCCGACGACAGCGCCATGACGATGCGCGCGATCAGCAGCAGTTCGAAGGAGGAACTCAAGGCAGCGGCGACGTTGCCGAGCACAAAGAACACCAGCGTCCACAGGATGACGCGGCGCCGGTCCCACTCGCCTGTCAGCGTCGCCAGGATCGGCGTGCCGATCGCATAGGCGAGCGCGAAGGCGGTGATCAGCGTGCCGGCCAGCGGAATGGAGATGCCGGCATCCGCCGCGATGTCGGGCAGAAGGCTGGAGATGACGAAGCCTTCGGTCGAGATCGTGAACGATCCGAGCGCGAGCCAGAAAAGGCGCTTGTCCATGGCGGGATGTCCTTAGTTCAAAAGTTATTGAACAATTGGACACAATAGGGCATCATGTCAATGAAGCCAGGGAAAAATAGCTGAACCTTCCTGACGGCACTGTGTCAGGACAGGTCGGAGGCATCGGCGCCAGACGGAGAAAGGTCGCGTGCGGGCCAACAATGATGGATGCGTTGAAATCGGACCCGACTGTGCTTAGTTTCGAGCCATGACCTTGCCACACCCCAATACGGACCAGATCAGCCTGCCGATTGTGCTTGGCGTGCTCGGCGACCCGACCCGGCTCGCCATCGTGCGCTATCTCGCCAGCAAGCAGGGCGTGCCGCTGAACTGCAGCCAGTTCCTCGATTTCGGCTCGAAGACCAATCTGAGCTATCACCTGGCCAAACTGCGCGAGGCCGGCGTCACCCGCGCCGAAGTGGTCGGCACCAACCGCATGATCACACTGCGCCGCGCCGATCTCGACGCCCGCTTCCCCGGCCTGCTCGACAGCGTCATCGCCGCCGCCGGCGACGATCCGGCACTGCCGGCGGTCGGCGGCCACGACATCGAAATCCACGCCTGACCTTGCAGAACTTGGGTTCCTCGCCCCACGGACGTGGGCAAAAGGAAAAGCGGCGTCACACAGGAGCCTCCCGAAAATGCGCATCGCCGTCCTCGCCGATATCCACGGCAATGTGCTGGCGCTGGACGCCGTGCTTGACGCTCTGAAGCGGCGCGGCGGCGCCGACCTGACCGTCAACCTCGGTGACAGCGTTTCCGGCCCGCTGTGGCCGCGCGAGACGTTTGCGCGGTTGGAGGCGCTGAACCTGCCGACGGTGCGCGGCAACCACGACCGCCGTGTCGCCGCCGACCCCGCTGATGACACCATGTGGCCCTCCGACGTCTATGCGCAGGCGCGGCTGACCGAGACGCAGCGCCAGATGCTTTTCGCCCAGCCGCTGACGCTGGAGATCGCACCCGGAATCATCGCTTTCCACGCCCGTCCCGACCATGACGAGAAATATCTCGCCGATACCATCGTCAATGGCCAGTTGGTGCGTGCGCCGCTGGCGGCGATCCGGCGGCGGCTGAAGACGCTCGACCCGGCTTGCCGCATCGCGCTGTGCGGCCACAGCCACCGCGCGGAACTGATCCGCGTCCCCGATGGTCCCGTCATCTTCAATCCGGGCAGCATCGGCTGCCCTGCCTATGACGATTCCACGCCGCCGGCGCATGTCTCCGAGCAGGGCTCGCCGTATGCGCGCTACGGCATCGTCACCTTGGGCAGCAACGGCCAGCCCGACCGCTTCGAGGCCATCGCCGTCGACTACGACCACGAGGCGGCCGCCAGGCAAGCCGAACAGGCGGGCCGGCCGGAATGGGCTCACGCGCTCAGAACAGGGTTCATGCCCCTGCCCGGCTGAACGCTCTTGCGTTCATGCCCGGCTGAACGCTCTTGCGCGTTCATGCCCGTCCAGCTGAGCTGCCTCACGGCCCGGCGGTCCGGGTTGAGGCTGGCGAAACGGCGAGCCGAATTTTCGGGCTTACATGGCGCCGCGTCGTCCCTTATAAAACCGGCCGGGCTTGCGGCGGGCTCGATCCGCCGCGGCACGGTATCAGCGCACGGCCAAACGATGAGGCGCACAGTTACGCTCCGAACAACCCTCCATGCGCTGATTGCGGCTCCGCTGTTGATGACGGCGTGGCCGGTGATTGCCCCCGCTATGGCTGAAGAGATGGCCCAAGACGCGCCGGAGCTCGTCATCTCGGTCGTCACCGGCCTGGCGCCGGACGACCTTCTCAAAGTCCGCACCACCGCATCGCCGGTCGCCACGGTCGAGGCGCGGCTGAGCAGCGGCGACATGGTCACCAATCTCGGCTGCAACGACATCAACGGCTACAAATGGTGCAAGATCGAGAGCACAGGCAAGGAGAAGCTGAGCGGCTGGGCGCCGGCGCGCTATCTCATCCCCCTCAATCCGGCCCCCTATGTCGAAGGTGAGACAAGACCGGCCGATGCGCCGGTGGTTGCCTCCACCGGCAGCGCCAATGAGACCGGGCAGGCCTCGGCGCCGGATCAATCCCACGCCACCGGCTCAGCCAACAGCGCGCCGGTCCCGCCGCCCGACCTGACAGCGCGGCTTGGCGGCGCCGGCCCGGCAGCCGAAAACACGCCAAAATCCGCCGCCGAAATCGGACGCGCCGCGATGCAGGATGCGTACTTACTGGCGCTGGCGGCGCCTGACGTCTCGCCGGATCCCGAGATTCCCTGCGCCCGCTATGTCGGCCAGCCGATGGAGCGCTGCAAGGTCAGCGTGGTGCACACCGCCGACAAGGCGAACATCACTGTGACCTGGCCCGACGGCGGCACGCGCATCATCTCCTTCCGTGCCGGCCAGCCGGCTGGTTCCGACGCGCCCGGAGACTTCCGCTTCACCCGCGAAGGCAGCCTCAACATGATCCGCATCGGCGAGGCCGAGCGTTTCGAGATCACGGATACACTGGTGTCGGGGAATTAGAATTTATGGGAGTAGGGGAGTAGGGGAATAAGGGAGTATGTTTGGAA
>NZ_RZTB01000179.1:0-6918 GCF_003997735.1 Mesorhizobium sp. M7A.F.Ca.MR.148.00.0.0
CTGGCGACGCTGGTCGTCAACAAGCTGCGCGGCGGCCTCAAGGTCGCGGCCGTCAAGGCGCCGGGCTTCGGCGATCGCCGCAAGGCAATGCTGGAAGACATCGCCGTGCTGACATCAGGCCAGATGATCTCGGAAGACCTCGGCATCAAGCTCGAAAACGTCACCATCGAGATGCTCGGCCTCGCCAAGCGTGTGCTGATCGAGAAGGACACCACCACGATCATCGACGGGGCCGGCACCAAGGCGACCATCCAGGCGCGCGTCGCCCAGATCAAGGGCCAGATCGAGGAGACGACCTCCGACTACGACAAGGAAAAGCTGCAGGAGCGGCTGGCCAAGCTCTCCGGCGGCGTAGCCGTCATCCGCGTCGGCGGCGTCACCGAGTCGGAAGTCAAGGAAAAGAAGGACCGCATCGACGATGCGCTGAACGCCACCCGCGCGGCGGTCGAGGAAGGCATCGTGCCCGGCGGCGGCGTGGCTCTGCTGCGTGCCCGCTCGGTGCTTGGCGGCCTGAGCGGCGCCAATGCCGATGTCACGGCCGGTATCACGATCGTGCTGCGGGCGCTTGAAGCGCCGATCCGCCAGATCGCCGAGAATTCCGGCGTCGAGGGCTCCATCGTCGTCGGCAAGCTCACCGACAGCAAGGACCACAATCAGGGTTTTGACGCCCAGAACGAGGTCTATGTCGACATGATCAAGGCAGGCATCGTGGATCCGGCGAAAGTGGTGCGCACCGCACTGCAGGATGCCGGTTCGATCGCAGCCCTCCTGATCACCGCCGAAGCGATGATCACCGACATCCCGGCCAAGGATGCCGCGCCTGCGGGTGGCGGCGGTGGCGGCATGGGAGGCTACTAAAAACCAGGACTTGTTCGACCTGTTTGAGATGTGAATGGCGGCCCCCGATCGGGGCCGTCATGATTCTCAAGATGATCCATCGCAAAGTTTACGCATAGCTGCCTTGCCGACCGGCTCAGCGCCGGGAGGCAATCCTGATCTTGCGGCTTTCGGAGGGGACGCAATCCACGCTAGACTGTCCAGGCGGCCGTCTGGTTGCGGAGCTCGCCGGACTTTGGCAAGCGATCGGACGAACCGCCATCCCCTATACGGAGACACGTTCATGTTTGCGGCCAAGGCCATCGACACCTCAGACAAGGCCGCGTTCTACCGCGACCTCGCCACTCAGCTTAAGGCGCTGCTCGACGGCGAGCGCGATTCGATCGCCAATGCGGCCAACACCGCAGCACTCATCTTCCAGATGGTGCCGGACCTCAACTGGGCCGGGTTCTATTTCCTGCAATCGGACGAGGAAATGGTGCTCGGGCCGTTCCAGGGCAAGCCAGCCTGCGTGCGCATCGCCGTCGGCAAGGGCGTGTGCGGAAAGGCGGTCGAACTCGGCACCTCGATGCTGATCAAGGACGTGCATGATTTTCCCGGCCACATCGCCTGCGATGCCGACTCGCGCTCGGAACTGGTGGTGCTGCTCGAGGACGATGAAGGCGTCTTCGGCGTGCTCGATCTCGACAGCCCGCTGCCCGGCCGCTTCGACAAGGCCGACCAGGCCGGCATCGAGACGCTGGCGGCGATCTATGCCGCGTCGAGTTCGTTCGAGGACTGAGGCGCGGTTTAGACTAGGTGAATTTCACCAGCATCAGGCTGAAGCAGCCGATGAAGAGGAAGGCCGAGAAGGCGAGCGCCAGCGGGCGCAGGCCGCGCGAGCGCAGCTGCGAGATGTCGGCCTGCAGGCCCATGGCGGCCAGCCCCATGGTCAGCATGATGGTGGTGGCGAGCGCCATTGCCGACTTCACCTCGGCTGGCACCGTGACGAGGCTGTTCAGCGCCACGATGGCGACAAAGGCGGCGACGAACCACGGCATGGGCGGCCGCGCCGCTACCTCACTGCTGCTCCTGCGACGCGCCATCAGGCCGAGCGCGACGACCATCGGCGCCAGCATGGCGACGCGGGTCAGCTTGGCGACGGTAGCGATCTCGCCGGACTGGGTGCCGTTCTGGAAGCCAGCGCCGATGACTTGCGCCACTTCATGGATCGAGGCGCCGGCCCACAGGCCGAAAGCGTGCTGGTCGAGGCCGAGCAGGGGCGCCATGAGCGGGAAGCCGAGCATGGCGACGGTGCCGAACAAGGTGATCGAGGCGACGGCGTAGGTGACGTCCTCGTCGCGCGCATCGGTGACGATGTTGGTGGCGACGATGGCCGAGGCGCCGCAGATCGAGGTGCCGGCGGCGATCAGCTGCGCCAGCTTGGCGTCGACGCCGATCAGCCGACCGAGCGTGGTGGTGAAAACGAAGGTGGCGCCAAGCGTCGCCGCGACAATGCCGACGCCGCCGGCGCCGATCGAGATCACCTGGCCCAGCGTCAGCTGGAAGCCGAGCAGAACGATGGCGAAGCGCAGCAGGCGCTTTTGCGAGAATGCGATCCCGGCTTTGGCGTGCACCGGTGTGCCCAGCACGTTGGAGTAGATCATGCCGACAACGACGGCCAGGATCATCGGGCTGAACAAAGCGAAGCCGGAGACGTTGCGGGCCGAGAAGGCGACGGCAGTGATCATCGCGACAAGGACGATGCCGGGGGCGATGCCATTCCAGTTGAGGGATTTTCGCCCTTGTGTCAGATCGGCAGGAAACGCGCTTTTCGGAATATCGTTCGCGAAGTGGGAAACGGAAGACAATACAATGCTCCAAGCGGGTGTGCTGGGAGAATGTCATTCCCGAACCGATCTTTCCAACGAATTATTTTCGTTAGAATGATCGATTTTTACGAACGATCGGCGTCATCTTCTGGCCGGCCTGAATCAAAGCTGCGCTTCGATGGCCGCCTTGTCGATCACCGACCAGACGTTCCTGATCCTGTCGTCGAGGAATTCATAGAAGACGTTCTCGCTGAAGGACACCTTCCTGCCGTTGATGGGCAGGCCGAAGAAGGTTCCCTTCGGCGTGCAGTTGAACTGGAGCCGGCTGGCTATGAACGGCGGTTCGGCGATCAGCAGCTGGATGTCGAAATAGAGGTCCGGGATTTCCCGAAAATCGCGCTCCAGCATTTCCTGGTAACCCGACAGCCCGACGCGGTCGCCATTGTAGTGCACCTCGTCATGAACGAAGCGATGCAGCTTCTGCCAGTCCTGATTGTTGAGGCAGGCGATGTAGCCTCGATAGAGGTCGGTCACTGTCACGGCGATAGCTCCGGATTTTCGTCATATCTGCTCGATCCGGAAGATAGAACGACTGCGGGCGCAGTCCAGATGGAGAACCTGTTCCCGAATCGGGATGGGGCTCTATCTGCTCGTTTTGAGCATGTCTCCTCCGGAAACCCGGTTTCCTGTTCTAGCCTCGGTAGCGTAGCACGTCGACCAGCAGCGAGAAGGCCGGCGTCGCTTGCCGGCGGCTGGGGTAATAGAGGTGGTACCCGGGGAAAGGCGCGCACCAGTCGGCGGCACCCGCACCAGTCGGCCGTCGGCCAGTAGAGCCGTCACCTGTTCCTCCGGCAGATAGGCAAGGCCGAGGCCGGCGAGCACCGCGTTCATGCGCAGCGCGGCCGTATTGAACACCAACTGGCCTTCGACCCGCACCTTCAGCTCGCGCCCGGCCTTCTCGAACTCCCAGGCGTAGAGCCCGCCATAGGTCGGCAGCCGCAGATTGATGCAATTGTGGTTGGTCAGGTCCTGCGGCGTACGCGGCTTCGGCCATTTGGCGAAATAGGCCGGCGATCCGACAACCGCCATGCGCATGTCGGGAGCGATGCGCACCGCGATCATGTCGCGCGCCACCTGTTCGCCTAGCCGCACGCCGGCGTCGTAGCGCTCGGCAACGATGTCGGTCAGGCTGTAGTCGACGATGATCTCGACTTTGATGTCGGGATAGTCGGGCAGGAATTTCGCCAGGGCAGGCCACAGGATCGCATCGGCGGCATGCTCACCGGCGGTGATGCGGATGGTGCCGGCGGGTTTTTCGCGCAAGGCGCTGAGTGCCGCGATCTCGGCTTCGATCTCATCGAGCCGCGGCCCCACGGTGCGAGCCAGCCGCTCGCCGGCCTCGGTGGGCGACACGCTGCGCGTGGTGCGGGTCAGGAGCCGCACGCCCAGCCGCTCCTCCAGCGCCCGCACCGTATGGCTGAGCGCCGATTGGGAAACCCCGAGCTTGGCCGCCGCCCTGGTGAAGCTTTCCTCGCGCGCGACGGCGAGGAATGCGGTTAGCTCATTCAGATTGTCTCGCGGCATTCATGAGCCTCTTTCATAAGATCATGCTGGATATAGCACCTAATCGGCACCAATCGCAGACCCTAGATAGGCGTCATCACACCGGGCGCCTCTGCCGGCCGCCTCTGAAGACCGGCGGTCGCGTCACGCCTGTTGCCAGGAAGGGACAAACCATGGACATCACGCGAAATAGCTCTCAAGCCTCGGCCAAGGGATCGGCCGACTATTTCACCGGCGCGGTGCGCATCGACGCGCCGTTCAAGGGCAGCGAGCCCGCCCGGGTCGGCGGCGCCACCGTGACTTTCGAGCCCGGTGCGCGCACCGCCTGGCACAGGCATCCGCTTGGCCAGACGCTGATCGTCCTCTCGGGCGCAGGCCTGGTGCAGCGCGAGGGCGGCCCGATCGAACCGATCCTGCCCGGCGACATCGTCTGGTTCGCGCCCGGAGAGAAGCATTGGCATGGCGCCGCGCCGACCACCGCGATGAGCCACATCGCTATCGCCGAAGCGCTCGACGGCAAGGTCGTCGACTGGCTGGAGCATGTCAGCGACGAACAATACGGGGTTTGACCAAGTATCGGCGCGTGGCGCCGAGTTCAACGCCCGAACTCTTCGAAGGAGACCACCATGACAGATGTTCCAAGGCTGAAAAGCCCATTCTCCGATATCGCTCCCGCGCTTGGCAGATACACCGACGAGGTGTTGTTCGGCGACGTTTGGGACCGCCCCGGCCTGTCGCCGCGGGACCGCAGCCTTGTCACCGTTACCAGCCTGATTTCGGGCTACCGGATCAATGAAATGCCTTTTCACATGAAGCGCGCGCTCGACAATGGCGTCACCCGCGACGAACTCATCGAAACCATTACACATCTCGCCTTCTACGCCGGATGGCCCGTTGCAAGCACTGCGATCGGCATTGCCCGCAAGGTCTTCGAACAAGCCGACGCCGAGAAGAAGGGATAACGACAATGCAGATGCGCACACTTGGAAACAGCGGTCTCGACGTTTCGGCCATCGGGCTCGGCTGCATGGGAATGAGCCAGTCATACGGGCAGCCGATGGAGACGGCGGATGCAGTCCACCTGATCAGGGCGGCGTTCGACCGTGGCATCACCTTCTTCGACACCGCGGAGGTCTATGGACCGTTCACGAACGAGGAGGTCGTCGGCGAGGCGCTGCAGCCGATCCGCGACCAGGTGGTGATCGCCACCAAATTCGGCATCGACATCGCCGGGACAGCCGGACATGATGGCATGGACAGCCGGCCGCAGCATATTCGTGACGTCGTCGAGGCCTCGCTCAGGCGGCTGAGGACCGACCACATAGACCTCCTATACCAGCACCGCGTCGATCCGGTCGTGCCGATCGAAGAGGTGGCGGGCGCTGTGAAGGACTTGATCAGCCAAGGCAAGGTGAAGCATTTCGGTCTCTCCGAGGCGGGCGTGCGCACGATCCGGCGCGCGCATGCGGTACAGCCGGTCGCCGCGGTCCAGAGCGAATATTCGCTCTGGTGGCGTGAACCGGAAGAGGCGATCCTGCCGGTGCTTGAAGAACTGGGGATCGGCTTCGTGCCCTTCAGCCCGCTGGGCAAGGGGTTCCTCACAGGCGCCATCGATGCCGGCACGACATTCGACAGCAGCGACTTCCGCAACACCGTGCCGCGTTTTGCAGAAGACGCCCGCAAGGCGAACCAGGCGCTGGTCGACGCGATCGGCGTGATCGCGGCCGAGAAGAAGGCGACCTCAGCACAGGTCGCTCTCGCCTGGCTGCTGGCGCAGAAGCCCTGGATCCTTCCGATCCCCGGCACCACCAAGCTCAATCGCCTCGAAGAGAACATCGCGTCGGCCACCATCGCGCTGACGGCGGACGATCTTGCCAACATCGAGAATGCGGTCTCGGCGATCGCGGTGAAGGGAGCGCGCTATTCTCCGCAACAGGAAGCAAGGATCGATCGTTAGCCACCTGGGAGAGCGTGATGAGCCAACCAGTCTCAAGGCGGGATGCATCTATGACCATGCTTGCACTGCCACTCGGTGCCGGATCGAGCCGGCCCGCCAGTGCGTCGAGCGCGCGGCGAGCGGGCGGCGCCAAGGTGCTGGTGGCCTACTACACCCGCACCGGCAACACGCGGGTCATCGCGGCCCAGATCAGCAGGGCTCTGCGAGCGGATATTTTCGAGATCGCGACCGTCGATCCCTACCCGGAAGACTACAAGCAGCAGGTTGCGGTGGCGGAGCAGCAGCGGGAGTTCGGTTTCGAACCGGCGCTGGCCGCCACGGTGCCTGATATCGGAACCTACGAGACGGTGTTCCTCGGATTTCCGATCTGGGGCATGACCGCGCCTTCGGTGATCCGCTCCTTCCTGTCGAAACACGATCTGTCCGGCAAGACATTGGTGCCGTTCATCACCCATGGCGGCTACGGAATAGGGCAGAGCCTGAAAGTCCTCGCAAATCATGCACCAGGGGCTCGGCTCATCGCAGTGCGACCAGGAACGCCAGACGCTTGACGAGGTCACCGGCTGGCTCGGTCGGGTCGAATTGCCCGGCTGAGGCGCCAGTTCGAACGCTCAGGCTGCCGTGGGCAGCGAAGCCGACAATCAGAAGGATGAGATCATGGCCGAGAACATCAGGGACAAAGTCGTCGTCATCACTGGCGCCAGCAGCGGGCTGGGCGAAGCCGCCGCACGGCTTCTGGCCAGGGAGGGC
>NZ_RZTB01000017.1:0-24134 GCF_003997735.1 Mesorhizobium sp. M7A.F.Ca.MR.148.00.0.0
AGGGCAGTAGGGCAGTAGGGCAGTAGGGCAGTAGGGCAGTAGGGCAGTAGGGCAGGACACTCCAGGCAATTCACATACTGCCTTACTGCCCTATTCCCTTACTCCCCTACATTTTGTCGATCACCGACTGCACGCCCTCGGTCGGAGCATCGACGGACGATCCTGCCACCATGATGGCGGCGACGATCGCTTCGGGGTCGTCGACGACCAGCGGCTTGACCCGCTGTGCGGTGTGGATGAAGCCTTCGGCGGCCATGTGATCGAGCAGCGCCAGCATCGGATCCCAAAATCCTTTGACATTGCCGAAGACGATCGGCTTGCGATGATGGCCAAGCTGTCCCCAGGTCATGATCTCGACGATCTCCTCGACCGTGCCGATCCCGCCCGGCAGCGCCACAAAGGCGTCGGATTTCTCGAACATCCTGTGCTTGCGCTCGTGCATGTTGTCGGTGATCAAGAGTTCATCGAGCCGGTCAAGCGCGGTTTCGCTCGCTTCCTTGTTGATCAGGAAGCGCGGAATGATGCCCGTTACCTTGCCGCCGGCCTTGAGCGCGCCTTCGGCGACAGCGCCCATGATGCCTTTGGTGCCGCCGCCATAGACCAGCCGCAGTCCCGCTTTGGCAATCGAGCGTCCGAGCAGGTGTCCGGCCTTGATATAGGTTTCATCGCGGCCCGGAGACGAGCCGCAATAGACGCAGACGGATCGAATCGTGTTCATGCCGATGATTGGTGATTGGGTCTGAAAGCCGGGTCAAGCCCCAAGAGTTAACAAGTCCGGGCTTTTTCTTGTCGGTATTGATAAAACAGGCTAGACCGGCGTTAGGTGGCTAAGGGGTAGGGAAGTATGGCAATTAATCCACTGAAGGCGTTCCTGTTCGCGGCGGGTGGGACCGTCGCGGCCGCGGGAACCGCCTATGTATCGGGCGCACTCGACCCGTATCTCAATCCCATGCCGCCGGCGCAAGTGGCGGCGCAGACGCCGCCCGCAGCGCCAAAATCGGCCGACCCCGGCACCGAAGCGCGGCTGCCCGCCGCGGAGGTCCCTGCGGCTCCCGCCGCGGTGCCCCAGGCAACGGCACCGGCCGCACCGGCCGCGGACGCGGCGGCGCCGGCTGCGGCCGGTCCGGTCGCACCGTCCTTCGATGTCGTGCGCGTCGAAAGCAATGGCTCGATTGTCGTCGCCGGCAATGCGGCGCCCAACGCCAAGGTCGAGATCCTCAACGGCTCGACGGTGCTTGGCTCGACGGTCGCTGGTCCCGATGGCGCCTTCGTTATCATTCTCGACGATCCGCTGAAGCCCGGTGATTATACGATCGCGCTGCGCGCGACCACGGGCGATGTCGTAACGCCCTCGGTGCAGACCGCCGTGGTTTCGGTTCCCAAGGATGCGGCCGGCCAGGTGCTGGCCATGGTCGAGGAGCCGGGCAAGCCGGCCGAATTGCTGACCGTTCCCGCGCCCGCGGCAAAGCCGGCTGCTCAGGCCGCCGCGCCGGCTGTTCCCGCAGCCGCAGCGCCCGCAACTGCTCCGGCACCAGCCGCCCCAGCACCTGCCGTGGTGGAAGCAGCACCGGCTCCTGCAGCGCCGGCGACGCCGCCCGCTGCAGGCGTGACCGAGCCCAAGATCGTCGTCGAGGCGGTCGAGATCGACGGCAGCAAGATCTTTGTCGCCGGTCTCGCCGATGCCGGCCGCAAGGTGCGCGCCTATGCCAACGACATCCTGCTCGGTGATGCGCAAACGTCGACGGACGGTCATTTCCTGGTCGAGGCGACCCGCGACATTCCGGTCGGCAGCTACACAATCCGTGTCGACGGCCTCGATACCGACGGTGTGACAGTTGTGGCCCGCGCAGCCGTGCCGTTCGAGCGCGAGCCGGGCGAAGCGGTCGCCGCCGTGGCACCCTCTGCGCCGAAGCCCGTTCAGCCCAAGCCGGCCGCACCGGCCGCCGCCGAGGCGCCGGCCGCGGCCGAAACGGCTCCGGCCACGACGCCTGCTCCCGCCACCGACGCTCCGGCCGTTGTGGCGGAGGCGACGCCGCCTAACGATGTGCCCGAGACCGTGGCGCCCAAACTTGAACATGCCGACGGCGCCGTCATCATCCGCCGCAACGACACGCTGTGGCGGATTTCACGGCGCGTCTATGGCCATGGCGTGCGCTTCTCGACCATCTACCTCGCCAACCAGGACCAGATCAGCGATCCCGACCGCATCTGGCCGGGGCAGGTGTTCAAGGTCCCGGAAAAGTCGAAGGAAGGCGAAGCCGCCGACCTCAAGGCGATGGGCGAGCAGGCAACGACAGCGCCGGCCAAGACGCAGTAGGGTTGGCGATTGGCCAATCTCCCTCCTTGAGGGGAGGTGGCAGGCCAGAGGGGTCGTCGCGCGTGAAGCGCCGACCTTCTCTTTTCTCCAAACGACGTCGCGTCAGGACGCACCGACCCCCTCTGTCACCTTTGGTGACATCTCCCCCTCAAGGGGGGAGATTAGGTCGCTCTACCCATCGGGGTAGCTTGCCGCAGACCTGCTCATCGTCTATCGCCGATGGACGATGACTGAATCCCTTATGGAAACAAACGCACCTGGCTGCACCCCGGACAGCCGAGCCGTTGCCACCCGGCTGGCAGCACTTTCGCACCCGGCTCGGATCGAAATCCTGAAATACTTGTCCGCAAGCAACTCCTGCTACTGCCGCGAAGTCGTCGATCGGTTCGATCTGGCGCAGTCCACCGTGTCACAACATCTGAAAATACTGGTCGAAGCCGGGCTGGTTCGCTTCGAGCCCGATCGCCAGCGTTCGCGCTATGCGATCGACCGTGCCGCGCTCGCCGATGTTTCTGCATCGGTGGCCGCCCTCGTCAATTCCTGCTGCTGCGGCCGCTGAAAATAAGAAGAAGGCGCCAAAAATGGCCGAAAAAACCGTCTCCGACTCCTCGACCTTCAAGACGCTGCTCAATTTGTGGCCCTATATGTGGCCGGCGGACCGCGCCGATCTGAGAGCCCGGGTCACCTGGGCGACGCTGTTGCTCGTCGTCGCCAAGCTGACGCTGGTCGCCGGTCCTTATTTCTTCAAATGGGCAACGGACGCGCTGGCCGGCGACTCCAAATCGGTACCACCGCTGCCGACATTTCTGCTGGCGCCGGTCATGCTGGTCGTCGCCTACAATGTCGTGCGCCTGGTGCAGCTTGGCTTCAATCAGCTGCGCGACGCGCTGTTTGCCCGCGTCGGCCAATACGCGGTGCGCCAGCTCGCCTTCCGCACCTTCGTTCACATGCACCAACTATCGCTGCGCTTCCACTTGGAGCGTCGCACCGGCGGCCTGTCGCGCATCATCGAGCGCGGCACCAAGGGCATCGAGACGATCGTGCGCTTCATCATGCTCAACACCGCGCCGACCATCCTCGAATTCGCGCTGACCACCGGCATCTTCGCCTACACCTATGGCTGGAAATATGTGGTCGTCGTCGCGGTCACCGTCTGGGTCTATGTCTGGTTCACGGTGCGCGCCAGCGACTGGCGCATCTCGATCCGCCGCGACATGAACGACAGCGACACCGACGCCAATACCAAGGCGATCGACTCGCTGCTCAATTACGAGACGGTCAAATATTTCAACAACGAAAGCATGGAAGCCGAGCGCTTCGACCGCTCCATGGCACGCTACGAGGTCGCCGCGACGCGCATCTGGACCTCGCTCGGCTGGCTGAATTTCGGCCAGGGCATCATCTTCGGCCTCGGCACCGTCATCGTCATGTGCATGTCGGCGCTTGAAGTGCAGGCCGGCACGCAGACGGTCGGTGACTTCGTCTTCATCAACGCCATGCTGATGCAGCTGTCGGTGCCGCTCAATTTCATCGGCTTCATCTACCGCGAAATCCGCCAGGGGCTGACCGACATCGAGCAGATGTTCGACCTTCTGGATGTGCCGCAGGAGATCGTCGACAAGCCGGATGCCAGGCCGCTCGCCGTGAGCGCCGGCAAGGTCGAGTTCCGCGACGTGCATTTTTCCTATGACCCGAACCGCAAGATCCTGAAGGGCATCAGCTTCGAGGTGCCGGCCGGCAAGACCGTCGCCATTGTCGGGCCTTCGGGTGCCGGCAAATCGACCATCTCGCGGCTTCTGTTCCGCTTTTACGACGTTCAGTCCGGCCAGGTGCTGATCGACGGCCAGGATATCAGGGACGTGACGCAGGAGAGCCTGCGTGGCGCGATCGGCATGGTGCCGCAGGACACGGTGCTGTTCAACGACACCATCGCCTACAACATCCGCTACGGCCGCATCGGAGCCAGCGAGGAGGACATGCAGAAAGCCGCTGAACTAGCCCAGATCGGTCCGTTCATCGAGCGATTGCCTGACGGCTACAAGTCGATGGTCGGCGAACGCGGGCTGAAGCTTTCGGGCGGCGAAAAGCAGCGCGTGGCGATCGCCCGCACCATCCTGAAGGCGCCGCCGATCCTGATGCTCGACGAAGCGACCTCGGCGCTCGACAGTCACACCGAGCAGGAGATCCAGGCCGCGCTCGATCTGGTCAGCCGTGGCCGCACCACCATCGTCATCGCCCACCGCCTGTCGACGGTCATCACGGCCGATGAGATCATCGTGCTGCAGGACGGCCAGATCGCCGAGCGCGGCACCCATGCCGAGCTGATGCGCAAGCATGGCCTCTATGCCTCGATGTGGGACCGCCAGCGCGAGGCGACCGAAGCCGAAGAGCGCCTACGCATCGCCCGCGAGGGCGACGAGCTTGGCGTTGTCGTTCGTCGGCGAACGTCGGAGGTGAATTGAAAGTTCGGCGCATGACCTGATTTTTGCGCTTGACCTCAACATAAGTTGAGATTGTAGGCCGTTCCTGGAGCCCAAAAACACCATGATCCAGGAACGGAGAAATCGAAATGAGCAAGACAAATCAGAGCGTTGACGGCCGCAGCGTGTTCAGGGTGGACAAATTCGTTGTGCCTGCCGCCGCCCGCGAGGAGATACTCGCCAAGGTCAGGACAACGCATGAATTGCTGCGCCTGCAACAGGGCTTTGTGCAGGATTTCCTGCTTGAGCAATTCTCAGGGCCGGGCGAATTCAACCTTGTGACCATCGTCGAATGGGAAAGCCAGGCAGCCATCGACAACGTCGTGCCGATCGTCAAGGCCGCGCACGAGCGCATCGCTTTCAACCCGCACGAGACGATCGCCCGGCTCGGCGTGCGCGCCGACATCGCCAACTATCAGCGGGTTCCGGGGCTTTAGAAAAGCCGTTACGGCCAACCGATGCCAGGTGCCGGCGCTTCGACTTTGAGCACCTGGCCGGTACGGGCTTCAGAACGTCTTGGGATTTGGGATCATGGACGGGCAACCTTTTCCCGCGCCTTGAACCGTCGGTGTCCCGAATTCTGCCGACAACGACACTGACCGGGCAAGCGGATCGCGACCCCTGCCGGCGCACCCAATACGGCATTCCCTATTGTTGCGTTGCGGCGAGGGGGGCTTTCGGCTATTGAGGCCCCACCTGAAACGGAGCCCGTTTACACCCGATGAGCCTTGTCGATACGGTCAAGAACGCATTCGTACCGATCCATCGCGAAGGCTATCCCTTCATCGCGGCCTTTGGCGCGGCGACGCTTTTCCTCGGCTATTTCTCCTCGATCCTGTTCTGGATCGGTCTGATCCTGACGGCTTGGTGCGTCTATTTCTTCCGCGATCCCGAGCGCGTCACGCCGGTCGATGACCGCCTGGTGGTCAGCCCCGCCGACGGCATCATCTCGGCGGTCGGACCCGCCGTGCCGCCGCGCGAACTCGGCCTCGGCAATGCAGAGATGACCCGGATCTCGGTGTTCATGAACGTCTTCTCCTGCCACGTGAACCGCGCCCCGGTGCGCGGCCGTATTGCGAAAATCGAGCACCGGCCGGGCAAATTCCTCAATGCCGAACTCGACAAGGCAAGCACCGAGAACGAGCGCAACGGCCTGGTCATCGAGAGCCCCAACGGCACGGTCGCGGCCGTCCAGATCGCCGGCCTGGTGGCGCGCCGCATCGTCTGCTGGGCCGAGGCCGGCGGCTCAATCGGCACTGGCGAGCGTTTTGGCCTGATCCGCTTCGGCTCGCGTGTCGATGTGTTCCTGCCCCTGACCGCCACGCCGCGCGTTGCCGTCGGCCAGACGGCGGTTGGCGGCGAAACCGTGCTGGCTGAATTCGGCGGTGTTGCCGGCACGCCTCTTGTTCGGGTTTCCTGACCGGTGGGCACGCAATACAAAAAGTTCGAGGCCCATGCCAGCGGCGGTCCGCGCATCCGCGAAATCCCGATGCGCATGTTGCTGCCCAATCTGGTCACCGTGCTCGCCATCTGCGCCGGCCTGTCCGGCATCCGCTTCGGCTTCGAAGGCCGCTTCGAGCCGGCGGTGGTGATGGTGCTGCTTGCCGCCTTCCTCGACGGCATCGACGGCCGCCTGGCGCGGATGTTGAAGGCGACCTCCAAATTCGGCGCTCAGATGGATTCGCTGGCCGACATCGTCAATTTCGGCGTTGCCCCGGCTCTGGTGCTCTATGCCTTCCTGCTCGACCGCGCCGGCTCGCCGGGCTGGATCGCGGCACTGCTGTTCGCCATCGCGTGCGGGTTGCGCCTCGCCCGTTTCAACGTGCTCGACGACGAGAAGGGCGATCGCCCCATATGGCAGTCCGAATATTTCGTCGGCGTGCCGGCGCCGGCGGGCGCCGTGCTGGTGATGCTGCCGCTCTATCTCTATTTCCTGCGCACAGGGCTGGAGCCCAGTCGCCCCGCCGCCTTCGTCGCCACCGGCTTCACCATCCTGGTCGCCTTCCTGCTGGTCAGCCGGCTGCCGGTCTATTCCGGCAAGACCCTAAGGATCCCGGGCGACAGGGTGTTGCCGATCATCCTCGGTGTCGTACTCTACGTGCTCCTGCTGATGACCTATCCTTGGTACACGCTGACCGCCTCGGTCGCCGGCTACCTGATCTTCCTGCCATTCAGCGTGCGCGCCTATTCGAAGCGCGCCAAGCGCGAGGGCGAGAAAGTGCCGCCCTCCGATATAGGTTAGAAAATTCGCAGAAGTGCTTGATCCAACTCAGGCCGCGACGCCGAGCCCCAGCCTGTCGATCGCCAATTTCCTCGTCGACACATAGTCGGTCTTGCCGGAACCCAGCACCGGGATTTCCTCCACCTTGACGATGTCGTTCGGCACCATCAGTTCGGCGGCGCCCGCCTGTTTGCCGAATTTGCGCAACTCGTCGGGATTGGCATCGTCGGCGGTGGTGACCAGCACGATGCGCTCGCCGCGTCTCTTGTCCGGCACCGCCACAGCCGCGTGGCGCTCCTCCGGCCACAGCGACTGCACCAGCATCTCGACCGCCCCCAGCGACACCATCTCGCCGGCGATCTTGGCGAAGCGCTTGGCGCGGCCGCGAATGGTGATGAAGCCCTCGCGGTCGACGGCGACGATGTCGCCGGTATCGTGCCAGCCGGTCAGCGGCTGCAACTCACCGGGGCGGTCCGACGTCATGTAGCCCATCATCAGGTTCGGTCCGTCGAGCCACAATTGGCCGGCGTCGGAGATGCCCTCGACCGGCTCCAGCTTCATGCGCATGGCAGGCAGCAGCCGGCCGACCGTGCCATCGCGGCCATGGATTGCCGTGTTGACGGCAACCACCGGTGCCGCCTCGGTCAGCCCGAAACCTTCGATGATCTCGGCCTGGAAGCGCTCGCGATAGACGCGGCGGGTTTCCGGCTTCACCGCCTCGGCGCCGGCGACGACGAAGCGAAGGCTGGAAAAATCGCCGTCCTTGGCGGTGCGCGCGTAGTTGGCGAGGAACGTGTCGGTGCCGAACATGATGGTCGGTTTCACCTTGCGCGCAACCTCGGGGATGATCTTGTAGTGCAGCGGCGAGGGGTAGAGGAACAGCTTTACCCCGGTGACCAGCGGCAGGATGGTGCCGCCCGTCAGGCCGAAGGAGTGGAACACCGGCAGCACGTTGAGCAGGATGTCGGCCGGCGAGATGGTGATCCGCGCCTCGGCCTGCATGGCGTTGGCGTACAGGTTCTTGTGCGACAGCACGACCGCCTTCGGCGTGCCTTCCGAGCCCGAGGTAAACAGAATCACGGCCGGCTTCGCCGCATCCTGCCGCTGCAGCGGCCAGCGCCACAGCAGAGCGGCGGCAAGCTTGTCCAGCGCGGTAACGCTCTCCCGCACATCCTCCAGCCACAGCAGCTTGGCGCCGCCTTTTTCGACCGCCGCGACGATATCGGCCAGATCGGCCTTCTCGACGAAGGCGCGGGAGGAAATCACGGTCCTTATCACCGCCGTGCGCACGGCCGCGGTGACGCTCGCCGGTCCGGCCGTATAGTTGATCATCGCCGCCACCCGGCCGGCCGACAGAAGGCCGGTGAGCGACAGCACGACGCCGTTGGCATTGGGCAGCATCACGCCGACCGCCTCGCCCGGAGCCGTCACCGCCTCAAAGCGCCTGCCCAGGACGCGGGCGCCGATGAACAGCTTGCGGTAGCTCAGCGCCCCGGAGATCACGTCCTCGATGATGGTATGCGAAGCGCCGACGCGGTCGGCGGCATCGCGCATGGCCAGGAACAGGCCACGATCGAGGTTGGTGCCGAAGAGCCGCGCCTCGGCGACACGGTCGAACAGCGCGTTGGTGTTCGAGGCCTGATCGGGGTTGCGCGCCACCAGTTCGGCGATGGTCATAGGTTCCAGCACGCTGATCGACAGCTGCGGAAACCAGTGTCGTGGCGCCTTGTCCGCGGGTGTCAGCGACACGGGCAGGCCGCGCGCGCCGCCGACGAAGATCGGCACGATCTTGGCATCGGCCTGCATGGCGATGCGGGTGACTGCACGAAACAGCCGAAACGTCTTGACATCAGGCTCGACCGCATCCGGCAGATAGACAGCGAGCCGGCCCTTGCCCTTCAGCACCCGCACCAACCGGCGGCTGACGAAGACATGTTCGGCGTTGAAGGCGATGGTACGGCCAAGCTCTCGCCAAGGTTCGAGCCACGGCGAGCGCGCCGAGACCTCATCGAGAATATGCAGCGTGTCTTCCGGCAGCAGCGACAGCATCAGCGCCGGTTCGAAGCGCGATTGATGCGAGATGACGTAGATGACTGGAGTCTGCGCCTTGCGGGCGATCCTGATACGGCTGTCGGCGATCCGGTAGGCGAGCTTGAACGGCACATAGAGCAGCGCCTGGGTAAAGCGCAGGCCGAGGCGGAATTTTTCCGCCACGCCGATCAGCAGCCAGGCCAGAACAAGACCCGCAAGCAGCGCCAGTGTCAGGATCATGCCGCGTCTCTCCCAACGTTCTTAGCATCTCGGCTCTTTGCGGCCGCTTCGGCCAGAACCTAGACGATGTGGGAGCAAGGTCAATGCGGAGCTTTTGCTTCCCTTGGTGCGGGAAGCTGCTTGTCATGCCGCCTGCAGCCGTCCACTGATGAAACGAAATTCCTGCGTCTTGCCGCCATAGCCGTAAGCGGCTGCCGGCACTTCATGTACGAAGGCGTAGCTCTCCTCGTGCACGCCGCCCAGCAGACGGCCGAAGGCCGCGAAAATCGCCTTCAGATAGGCCTCCAGCTCAAGCTTGGTGTTGGTGCCGTCGACCACCTTGATATCAAGCCAGAACGTGCTGGTGCCGTGCTCGGCCAGCGACTTGCCGCCGGCGAACCAGTGCTGCGGATCGACATAGGACACGGTAACTGCCGTGATCGTCGGGTCCTTGCGCAGCTGCGTCGCGGTGATTTCAGTGATCTCCTTTGCGATGCTGGCTGAAAGAGCCGCGTCGGGCTTGCCGGTGACGCTGATGTTGATGATGGGCATTTTTCTTCTCCTTGGCTTGAGCGGCGTCCGATTGCCGTTGAAACAGCCATGCCACCATCTTTAGATCAAAAAAATCGAATTGTTTTTAATTGAAGATTCGATAGCATCGAAGTATGGAAACCCTCGATCCCGATCTGCTCCGAACCTTCCTCGCTTTCGTCGACAGCGGCTCACTGGCCCAGGCGGCTGCAAGCATCGGCCGTTCGCCCTCGGCGGTGACCACCCAGATGCAGCGGCTGGAGGAAATCGTCGGTGAGCCGTTGCTGGCGCCGCAAGGGCGAGGGCGCGGCTTGACCCCTGCAGGCGAAGACCTCGTCGGCCACGCCAGGCGCATTCTTGCCGCCCATCGCGAGGCATGGCTGGCGCTGAAGGGCGCCCGGGCTGCCGGACGCGTCGCCATCGGCACGACGCAGGATTTCGCCGACAGCGGCCTGCCGGATCTGCTGCGTGCCTTCGCCGTCAGTCATCCGCGCGTCAGGATCGAACTGCGGGTCGGCCGTTCCGCCGAGCTGGCGCAGGCGCTGCAGTCTGGCGGCCTCGATCTGGCGATCGTCATGCGACAGGCAGCGGCGTTGGACGAGGTCGGCGTGCTGCGCGAGCCGATGATATGGCTGTGTTCGCAAAAAGGGCTGGCTTCGCGGCAGGAGGAACTGCCGCTGGCGCTGCTCGATCCGTATTGCGGTTTTCGCGAGGCAGCACTTGCCGCACTCGATGCTGCCGGCCGGCGCTACCGCATCGCTGCCGGCAGCGCCAGTCTGGCCGGCCTGCGCACGGCGGTGAACGCCGGTGTCGCGCTGACGCTGCGAACGGCTCGCTTTGCCCATTCCGGCATTGTCGAGGCGCCGCGCGAGCTTGGCCTGCCGCAGGTTCCAATGGCTGAGTTCGCCATCCGGTTGCGCGCTGGCTCCGATGGTCCGGCGGGCGATCTGGCGGCCCTTCTCAGCGGCAACCTTGCCTTGTCGGGCTGAATGCCCAAAGAAAAAGCCGACCTTACGGTCGGCTTGGAGTAGGACGGGCCGAGGGGTTTGGGGGGACTTGGGGATGGCCCGTCGCACCCATAATGCCTGACCCGGATGATGGTTCCGTGACTGTGTCACTTTTTTAAGGAATATTTGACGCCACGCGTTGCGGGCCGGCCATGCGTTGCGAGCGGGCCCTCAGCCAATCCCGCCCCGCATGGGCGAACACCGCGCACAAGACGATGACGCCGCCGATCATGCTGGCGGCTGGTGCAATCTCGCCCAGGAACAGGAAGGCAAACAGGATCGCGAACGGCACTTCGGCCGAGCCGAGCAGTCCGGATTCGGCCGGCGGGATGAGCCGCGCGCCCTCCGTCCACAGGATCGAGGACAACGCAAAGGACGCGCCGAACGTGGCGAGCAGAACGGCATCCCTTGCGAAACCGCCAGCGGATCGGTGACGAACCAGCCGAGCACGAACAGCAGGAACGCCGAAACCGCGCCGGCCCACACCACCGGCGTGTCGCGGAACGCGCGCACCATGATCATGTAGAGGCCGCTGCCGATGGTCATCAGCAGTGCCAGTCCGTCGCCGAACAGATTGCCGGTGCCGAAGCCGGACCAGACCATGATCGCCACGCCGCACAGCGACACGGCGGCGGCGACCATCGTCTGCAACCGGAAGGGTTCGCGCGTCAGAACCCAGGCCAGCAGCGCGGTGACGAAAGGTGCTGTGGCATAGATGACCGCGACATTGGCGACGAAGGTGAACTTGAACGCCGAGATGAAGGCGATGCTGGCCAGAGCTCCCTCTACCGCCAGCAGCCAGCCGCGCCAGCCAAGCCGCAGCTTCTCGCGGTTGCCGGAACGGTGACGCCGCCACAGCACATAGAAGCTGATCAGGATGGCGCCGACAAAGCCGCGCCAGCAGATGATGGTCAGCGGGTCGGCATGGATCGACTTGGTCAGCACGCCCGTCAGGCCGAACACTGCCGCCGATGACGACACCAGGATGATGCCGAGCGTACGCTCTGCCGCAGTGTCGATGGTAGCTGCAATCTCAGTCATGCTGCCAGCCTACGCCGCTTGGTCCTGACATCGTAGTGTCAGCAGTCATGGCCATGCACATTATAGCCGTTTGCGGAAATGCTCGGTGCCGACGATCAACAGGCCGGCGGCGACGATCAGCGCAGCGCCCAGGAACACCTCGCGGCGCGGCACGTCGCCCCAGATGGCAAAGCCGAGTGCGAATGCCCACAATAGCGAGGTGTATTCCAGCGGCGCGAGGACCGAAGCCGGTGTGCGCTTCATGCCTTCGAACAGAAGATATTGTGCCAGGCCGCCGAGTGCGCCGACGCTGGCAAGCAGCAGCAACTGAGCCCCGTCCGGTGTACGCCACAACAACAATGCCGGCACCGCCGAAAACAGCAGGAAATAGAAATTGTTGAGCAGGAGCTGGATCATCGAGCGCTCGGCAAGGGCGGTCTTGCGCAAGAGCACGATGGCGATGCCCCACAAGAAGGCCGCCGCCAGCACCAGCAGCACCGGCACGGACAGGCCGAGATGGGTCGGATCGCAAGCGACGAACACGCCGGCAAAGCCGATCAGCACCGCCAGCCAGCGCAGCATCGGCACCTTTTCGCCGAGCAGGAACACTGAAAGCACTGTGACGATGATCGGGGCCGCATAGTAGACGGTGGTCAGCTCGGCGAGCTGCAGGCTGCGCGCGGCGTTGTAGTAACAGAGCCACGCAGCAAGCGTGAAGGCACTGCGCACCAGCATCGGCCGCACGATCGGCGAGCGCATCGTGTCGGCAAACAACTGTCGTCCGCCGATCGCCGCGCACGCGCCCAGAATGGCAATGCTGCGGAAGAACATGATCTGCCAGACGCTCATGCCGACGACCAACAGCTTGATCGAAGCATCCTGTGTCGAAAACAGCAAATAGGCCGCACCGGTCAGCAGGATGCCTGCAAGCACCCGCTCGCGTGTTTCGAGAATGGCGATATCGGCCATAAGGCGCGTGGGACCAAATTGCCGGAGCGGCAGAATGCTGTGAGGAGCGACACGAGGAGCTGTGAATTCAGTTCCCTCGGCACCAAGCTATAAGGGCGAAAATCGCTGCGGCGCTACGCCAGCCCGCTGGTTATGTTGGGGCAGGGGTCCATGCCGAGCTGCACTGTCGCCAAGCCTACTGCGTCGCCTGGTAAAGCTCCGAAGCGGCTTCTTTCAGCGCGCGTCGGCCGTCGGACCTGAAATACATCATGTGCCCGCCCTCGACGACATCGAGGCGGATAGGCTTGGCATCGGCGAGCGATGGGATCTGGTTCACCAGGTAGCGCGAGGCGAGGTAAGGCGTGACCAGGTCGGTGTAGCCGTTGACGATCACGACACCAAGCGAAGGGTTCAGTGAGCGTGCGCGCTGCAGATCGTCCATCACTCCGGCATAGCCTTGCCGCGAGGCGCTGGTCCCGTAATCCCATTTGTGGCTGATTTCGCCATTGAGCAGCCGATAGCTGACATCGGTGCGGAAATTCAGCTCTTCGCGGATATAGCCGACGAACGCCGACGTCAGCGCCGGCACGCTGCGGTCGAGCACCGGATCCGGGCCGGCGGTGCGGGCGCTCTCAGGCGCGATGTCGGCTGTGCCGATCGTGGCGTCATAAGGGCTGAGCACCTTGCTGCTGGCGCGAGCGAATTCCCTTGCGAACAGGCCGGTGGGGATGCGAGCGGAGTTCCGTTGCACCAAATCGAGTGGCAGGCCGGTGATCTCAGCGACGCGCTGGCTCGCCAGCCGCCTGCCTTGATCCAGTCCGCTGGTGATTGCCGTAAGGTAATCGCCCATCGCATAATGTTCGACTTCGGCCAGCTTCTCCCGCAATGCATCGCCGCTGACGCCTTCGGTGCGTAGCCGCACCGCCGCCAGTGACGGCAGTTCGAGCGCCCAATGCAGCGGCTCGAATTCGTCGGGCTGCACCAGCGTGAACTCCAGCGCCGGCGAGATCAGCACGATGCCGTTCGGACTGATGCCAATATCTTCCTGCAATGTCCTGGCGAGCAGCGCCGCGCGGAACCCGCCATAGCTTTCGCCGGCGAGGAACAGCGGCGACCCGGTGCGGCCGTTCTGCGCGAGATAGAGCCGGATGAAGGCGCCAATCGAGCTGGCATCCTGGTTGACGCCCCAGAAATCGCGCGTGTCCTGCCCCGGTGCCTCGCGGCTGTAGCCGGTCCCCACCGGATCGACGAAGACGAGATCCGTCATGTCGAGCCAGCTGTCCGGATTGTCGATCAGTCTTTGCGGTGAGGGCAGGAGTTCGCCATCGGCTCCCGTCGCGATTATCCGTGGACCGAGTGCGCCGAGATGCAGATAGGCGGACGCTGCTCCAGGGCCGCCATTGAACACGAAGGTGATCGGCCGCTGCGGGTCTTTGGCCACGCTCGCCGGCGGCTCCAGCGTGTAGGCGACATAGAAGATCTCCGCCGTGACGTCGCCGTTGCCCGACAGCAGCGACAGGGTCGCTGCCTTTGCCTGGTAATCCAGCTTGCGCCCGGCCAGTGCGATCGAATGGTTGGTGGTCTGCGGCGGCGGCAGCAGGGACAGCACACCGCCCGCAGGTGCCGGCCGCTCCGCCGTTTCAGCCAGGACGGGCTGCGCCAGGACGGCAAGCATCGGCAGGATGAGGAAGATCAGTTTCAGCTTGACCAGCATGATGGCTCCGCGAGAACGACTCCCGCATAGGTATGGCCGAGAGGATCGAAGTCAAAGGAAATGGCTGTCTTGAACCTGCAACGGCTTGCGCTAATGTGAGCCGGAATGCAGTCGAACATCTCTCTCGATCGGTTTGGACACTGGAGCGGTGGTGTCGCCGCCGCGGCCATGGCTGCAACGCCCGAAGAATTGTCCGCTCGCTTCACAGCGGCGGCGAGCGGACTGCTTGGCTCCGACCGCGCCTATGTCGGCTTTTACCGTCGCGACATCACATCCCTGACCATCGACGATGCCGGCCCCGATCGCTGGAACCGCGACTACGATGCACGACTGTATCGCCAGGATCCCTTCTTCCAGAGGTTCGCCAGCACAAGACAGGATTTCCTGTTGCCGCTGTCGGCACTCCGCAATGGCGACTTCCAGCGTACCCCCTACTATCGCGAATTCTTCGGCCCTTCCGACAGTTTCGACGAGATCACCGGCGTGTTCAATCTCGACGGGCTGACCGCTGGCTATGTCACCTTCCTGCGGCGAAACGGGGCACCGGCCTTTGGCGATCAGGATCTGGAGATGGCTTGCGCGGCAAGCAGCGCGACAAGGCTCATTCTGCAAAGATTGCTTCATCTGTGCCGCTCCCGGGACAAGGGCGCCGCAATCGGTGACGGACGCTCGCGGCTGAGCAGGCGCGAGGCCGAGGTTGCGCGGCATCTGGTCGAGGGTGGCAACGCCAAGACGATTTCGCGAAGCCTCGCCGTCTCGCCCGGCACCGTCCGCAACCACATCAAGCAGATCTACCGCAAGCTCGGCGTGCACTCCCAGGTCGAGCTGCTGGCGGCCTTCCGCGAAGCCGCTTGAGCCTGACGGCTTCCGCCGGCTCTATTGCCCAGTCACGATGCGCGTCCACATGCGGTTTTGTGATCGCAGCAGCTTTGGGTCGTTGTTGTCGACCACGAACAGCTTGGCCTTCACGGCATCAGGCGGAAAGACGCCGGGATCGCTGGCTATCGCCTTGTCCATCAGCGGCAGGGATTCCGGTATCGCATTGGCATAGGAGACATAGCTGGAATTGGCCGCGGCGATATCGGGCCGCAGATTGAAGTTGATCCAGGCCTGGGCGTTGTCGGGATGCGGCGCATCTTTCGGCACCACCATCGTATCGAAGTTGATGAGCGTGCCTTCTCTGGGGATGGAATAGGCGATCTCCAGCTTCTTCACGGATTCCGCCGCACGGGTCCTTGCCTGAAGTATGTCGCCCGACCAGCCCAACACCACGCAGATGTCGCCGTTGGCGAGGTCGTTGATGTATTTCGACGAATGGAAATAGCGGATGTAGGGCCGCACCTTGCCCATCAGGTCCTCGACCTTGGCGAGGTCGTCGGGACTGGTCGATTTGGGGTCGATGTGAAGATAGTTCATCGCCATCGGGATGACTTCAGCCGGCGCATCGATCATGGCCACGCCGCAATCGGAGAGCTTCTTGACCACGTCCACGTCGAAGACCATGGCGAAGGAATCCGTCGGCGCGTCCGGCAGCCGCTGCTTCACCGCGGCGACGTTGTAGCCAATGCCGTCGGTGACGGCCATATAGGGCACGGCATGCAGGTTCTGCGGATCGGCGCCCGCGATCAGCGCCAAGGCCTGCGGATCGATCTTCGAATGGTTGGCAAGCTTCGATTTGTCGAGTTCCAGGAACGCCCCCGCCTTCACCTGGTTCTTCAGGAACGGATAGGCTGAGGGGTAGACCACGTCATATCCCGAGCCGCCGGTGAGCAGCTTGGTTTCAAGCACCTCGTTGCCGTCATAGACATCGTAGCGAACCTTGATGCCCGTCTCCTTCTCGAATTTCTCGGCGGTGTCCGGCGCGATGTAGTCGGACCAGTTGTAGACGTTGACGATCTTTTCCTCGTCAGCCGAAGCCGCGTTTGCGCAGATGCCGCAGGCAAGCAGGGTTGAGAAGATCAGAGCGCGCATAAATGTCCTCCGTGTCCGCTGTCTGTTTTCGGCATGCCCCGTCCCTCAACGGCGTTGCGGGGCATAGACCGGCAAGGTGATGCAGGCGACATTGCCGCCACCCAGCAGGATCTCGCGTGAGTTCTCGATGCCGACTATCTTGTGGTCGGGAAACAGCTCGGCCAGCGTCTGCTTGGCCTTCACATCGAGATCGCAGCCGAACTGCGGTACCACCACGACGCTGTTGCCCGGATAGTAGTTGATGTAGCTCGCCGCGATCCGGTTGCCGGCCGGTCGCGCCCAGGTCGAATCCAGCCGGTCCACGCTCTCGCTTTCTTCCGGCGTCATCTCGATCGGCAGGGGATGCGGCAGCCGGTGGATCTCCAGTGCGCGGCCACGCGCATCACGGGCCGAACGCAGCACCTCTTCGGCTTCTCGCACAATCTCGTATTGCGGGTCCTCCCGATTGTCGGTCCAGCTCAGCACGACCACGCCGGGACGCACGAAGCAGCAGACGTCATCGACATGGCCGTCGGTTTCGTCGAAGGCAAGGCCACGCGGCAGCCAGATGACGGTGTCGACACCGAGATAGTCGCCAAGCTGGCGCTCCACCTCGGCCTTGCCGAGATGAGCGTTGCGATTTCGGTTGAGCAGGCATTGCTCCGTCGTGATGAGGGTGCCCTGGCCGTCGCATTGCAACCCGCCGCCCTCGGCGATCAGCGGTGCGCGGTAGCGATCCATGTTCTCGATTTCGAGCACTTTTTGCGCTGCCAGATCATCGAGGTCCCATGGCGCGTAGAGGCCGCCGTCAAAACCGCCATAGGCGTTGAAGATCCAATCGACGCCACGCACGCCGCCTTGATCGTTGACGACGAAATTGGGACCGCTGTCGCGCAGCCAGGAATCGTTGGTGGACATCTCCACGACGCGCACATGGCCGGGCAATCGCGCTCGGGCATTCTGCCACTGGCGAGCGGAGGCCGCCACCGTCACTGGCTCGCTTTGCGCGATCGCCGCGGCGACATCCACGAACAGCTTTTGCGCGGGCTTGGCGCCGAGGCGCCAGGTGTCCGGCCGCTCCGGCCAGATCAGCCAGCAGCCTGACTTTGGTTCGAATTCGCCGGGCGCGCGAAACCCATCCTGTTTCGGCCTTGTCGAGAGGGTACGGGGCATCTTGGGACCGCCGGGAAATGGAGTGATGACTTGCCCGGATCAGACGTTTTTGGGACCTTGTCCGTCAATGTCCCATTTGGGATATCGGTGTTGACCGCTGTCTCCTGTTGCGGAACGGCATTGCCTTGCCACGGTGATCGGCGCAAATCTCGACCGGACGGCGTATGCCGGTGACGCAAGCAGTCGACGAAAGGGGAAAGCGGATGGATGCGACCGAACTGAAGGCCATGCAGGCGCCGCTGAAGCAGGCCTACCGTGACGATGCTTCGCAGGCTCTGATCACGCTTCGCGCCAAGGGCTCGATCGATGACCAGTCGGTTGCCTGCAAGGTGGAGACGGGCAGGGCGCTCGCCATCGCCGGCTTGCATCCGGCAACAGGCGGCTCAGGGCTTGAACTCTGCTCGGGCGACATGCTGCTGGAGGCCTTGGTCGCCTGCGCCGGGGTGACGCTCAAGGCGGTGGCGACGGCGCTCGAGTTCAAGCTCGGCGCCGCCACGGTGGAGGCCGAAGGCGATCTCGATTTTCGCGGCACGCTCGGTGTCGCCAAGGATGCACCGGTCGGCTTTCGCGCCATCCGGCTCAATTTCAACCTCGACACCGCTGAGCCGCAGGAGCGGGTAGACTCGCTTCTGAAGCTGACCGAGCGTTATTGCGTGGTATTCCAGACCATCAGCCAGAAGCCCGAGCTGACGGTGAGCGCACGCCGCTGATGCTTACTGCGCCGACGGTTCTTCGGCGTCGCCCTCGTCAGTGAAGGGCGAGGCGCTCGGCACGCATTGCACCGACCAGCCGGCCGGTGTCGGCTGCTTCTGATATTCGGTGATGGCGGCGGTGCACTGTTCGCGTTTGTCGAAGGTGCTGGGCAGCACGACCATGCCGCCTTGCGGGCCGGCGATTACCAGATACCAGACCAACGCTGCTGCGGTCGTAGCCATGGGGATTTCCTTGTTCTGCCAGTTGGGCGCTGTTGTGGGAGTCGCTGTGACCCTACCAACTCCATGGAAATGACGAAAGCCTGACCGCCGCACAGCTTCCCGCCGTCACATCACAGCCGCGTGATGTGACGGGGGTTTCCAGCCCGATTTCGAAGCGCAATCGGCTCAGTTGGTGGCAAAACAATAGAACAAGCCATCGCCCCCGGTGCCCTTGAGCGCCTCCTGGCTGCAGCCGCCGCGCGAGGCGTGCGAGGAATTCCAGGATTTGGCCGCTGCCGAATCGTCGAGACCGGCGCGGTCATGATGGCCCATCATCGCGGCGCCTTCCGCCCCGCTCATCGTCCAGTCGCCGCAGGTCTGGTCGGCGATCTTGGTGCCGTCGGGCTTGGAGCCGGTCAGCACGTCGTGGCGGTTGGGCGTGTCGCCGCGGCCGTTGACCGCTTCGCCTTTCTCGTTGAGCGCTGTCTGTTTGGTGATGCCGTTGGCATCGCTGTGCAACGAGGCGACATCGTCGGCGATCTTGACGCCCTTTGCGTTCACCCATGGCCCCTTGCCGATGCGGTCGCGGGCGTCGGTGTCGCTGGTCGACAGATAGGCGGCCCAACTTTTGCCGGTGACGCCGGCGGCTTCCGCCAGCGACGCGCAATGCGCGTCGGCGCCCTTGAGGCCGCCGAGGTCGGCACCCTTGCCGGAACCGACACTGGTGACGAAGAAGCTCATCTTGGCATCTTGCGAGTAAGCGGCGCCCGCGGCTGCGATCAGGGTGGCGGCGGTGGCGAGAAGCAGTTTACGCATGTCGGTCCTCCGGTTGGTCTTCGACGGGTTACATCAGAAGAAACGTTGCCGGAGGCCTGTTTAATCCCTACGCATGTCGCCTAAAAGTATGCAACGGTTTTTGGAAAACCGACATGCGTCAAAAAAGGCTCAAGTTTTATTCCGGCTGGCGATAGGCGACGAACCGATTGTGCTTGGCCTGAAAGATCAATCCGGTCTCTTTCAGGTCCGGGCTGGCCAGCGGCACGATGCGTCTGGCGATCTCGGAGGGATGCGGCAACGTCTCGGGATCTTCGCCCGGCACTGCTTGGGCACGCATGGCGGTGCGGGTGGCGCCGGGGTCGGCGGCATTGACCCGGAGCGGCAGGCTCTGCGTCTCATGCGCCCAGGAGCGCATCATCGTCTCCACCGCGGCCTTGGACGCCGCGTAGGGTGCCCAGAAGGCACGCGCCGAGTGCGCTGCGTTGGAAGACAGGATGATCGCTCGTCCAGCGTCGGAGAGCCGCAGCAGGGGGTCGACGGAGCGGATCAGCCGCCAGGTCGAGGTGACGTTGATGGTCATCACCTTCTCGAAGGTTTTTGCTTCGACATGACCGATCGGCGAGATGACGCCGAGCACGCCGGCATTGGCGACGAGAATGTCGAGCTTGCCCCAGCGTTCGTGGATGGCGCCGCCCAGGCGGTCGATGCCGGCCATGTCGGCGAGGTCGAGCGGCACCAGTGTCGCCTGGCCGCCGGCCGCTTTGATCTGGTCGTCGAGCTCTTCCAGTCCTCCGACAGTGCGCGCCACCGCAATGACATGCGCGCCGGCGGCAGCCAATTCCTTGGCAATGAAATAGCCGATGCCGCGCGAGGCGCCGGTGACGACCGCAACGCGGCCGGAAAGGTCGAGGGTCATGCGATGGATTCCGGGAATTTGACTAACGCTGATGGCGGTCCGGCCTACGTCCCGCTCGTCGCCAGCAGCGACAGCGTGCGCACATTGTCGTGACCTTCGAAGTCGAGCAGGCGGGTTGGATACTGGCCGGTGAAGCAGGCATCGCAGAATTGCGGCTGGTCGTTGTCGCGGCTGGCCTCGCCGACCGCGCGGTAGAGCCCGTCAATGGTGAGGAAGCCGAGCGAATCGACGCGAATGAACTCGGCCATCTCCTCGATCGACATGCGCGATGCCAGGAGCTTCGATTTCTCCGGCGTGTCGACACCGTAGAAACAGGAGGCGCGTGTCGGCGGTGAGGCGATGCGCATATGCACCTCCTTGGCGCCGGCGTCGCGCACCATCTGCACGATCTTCTGGCTGGTGGTGCCGCGCACGATGCTGTCGTCGACCAGCACCACGCGCTTGCCCTCGATCATGCGGCGGTTGGCATTGTGCTTCAGCTTGACGCCCATGTGGCGGATCGAATCGCCCGGCTGAATGAAGGTGCGGCCGACATAATGATTGCGGATGATGCCGAGCTCGAAGGGAATGCCTGCGGCCTGGCTGAAGCCGATCGCCGCCGGCGTGCCCGAATCCGGCACCGGCACGACGATGTCCGCCTCGACCGGGCTTTCAACCGCCAGCTCGGCGCCGATGCGCTTGCGCACCTCATAGACGTTGCGGCCTTCCACCGAGGAATCCGGCCGCGCGAAATAGACATATTCGAAGATGCAGAAGCGGGTCTTCTGCGGCTCGAAGGGGAACAGGCTCTCGATGCCCTTGGACGTGACGACGACCATCTCGCCGGGCTTCAGGTCGCGAACGAAACGCGCGCCGATGATGTCGAGCGCGCACGTTTCGGAGGCCAGGATCCAGGCGCCGTCGAGATCGCCGAGCACCAGCGGCCGGATGCCGAGCGGATCGCGGCAACCGATCATCTTCTTGGCCGTCATCGCCACCAGCGAGAAAGCGCCCTCGACCTGCCGCACCGCATCGATGAAACGCGAGTTGAGGTCGCGCTCCTTGCTGGTGGCGACGAGGTGCAAAAGCGTCTCGGTGTCGGAGGTGGAGGAGAAGATCGCGCCTTGCTTCTGCAGCGCGCGCTGCACGGTCATGGCGTTGGTCAGATTGCCGTTGTGGGCGACGGCGAAGCCGCCATCGGCCAATTCGGCGAAAAAGGGCTGGATGTTGCGCATGCCGGCGCCGCCGGTGGTGGCGTAGCGCGTATGGCCGATGGCGCGGTTGCCTTGCAGGCTGTCGATGACGCGCTGCTTGGTGAAGGTGTCGCCGATCAGGCCGACATGGCGTTCGACATGGAACTGGCTGCCGTCATAGGAAACGATGCCTGCCGCTTCCTGGCCACGATGCTGCAGCGCATGCAGGCCCAGTGTGACGATGGCTGCCGCGTCCT
The DNA here is from genome assembly GCF_003997735.1 of Mesorhizobium sp. M7A.F.Ca.MR.148.00.0.0. Lineage (NCBI taxonomy): Bacteria > Pseudomonadati > Pseudomonadota > Alphaproteobacteria > Hyphomicrobiales > Phyllobacteriaceae > Mesorhizobium > Mesorhizobium sp. M7A.F.Ca.MR.148.00.0.0. Next base: position 21,648 of record NZ_RZTB01000017.1, read on the forward strand.
GCCGGCCGAAAATGCCGAACACACCGCATTCGTCGTGGAAATGGTCGTCGGCCTCGGCGGAAAGCACGTCGTCTGCGTCTGCCATCTTAAGCTCCGCTAAAATCGCCATATAATGCGGGTTCGCGCCGAAAGCAACGCGGGCCGGGCGGTCGTTCACACTATCGTCAGATCCTGACGCCGTTTTCGGCGTCAGTTTGCCGGTGCCGGAGCGTTGTTGGCCGGAGGTGTTGCGTCATTGTCGTCAGGCGCCGGCGTGTTGGCATCGTCGCCGCCCGCCGGAGCATCCGCAGCCGGTGCGTCCGGAGCAGCTGGTGTCTCGGCGGCCGGCTGATTCGGATTGAGTTTCTTGAGAATGGCGTTTTCCGGATCCTCGGGCAGCAGGCTTTCGAGCTTGGCGCCGATCTGCTCGAGCAGCGGTCGCGACTTGGCCTCTGTGACCCAGGCCGGTGCCTTGGCGCCAGCCAGCCAGTTGAAGAACAGCAGGGCGACGGCGACGACCAGGATGCCGCGCGCGGCGCCGTAGAGGAAACCCAGTGTACGGTCGAGCGCGCCGATTCGGGAATCGATGATCCAGTCGGCGAGCTTCATGGTGATGACCGAGACGACGATCAGCGCGACGATGAAGACGACGCCAGCGGCGGCCGCCATGGCGATCTTTTCATTCTCGATGTAGGGCGCGAGGTAAGGCACAACCGGCTTGTAGAAGAAGAACGCCGCCGCTGCCGCCGCTGCCCAGGAGACGACGGACAGGACTTCGCGCGAAAAGCCGCGAACCATGGCGAGCATCGCCGAGACCAGAGTGAAGCCGACGAGAATTCCGTCAAGCAGCGTAATCGGCATGTCTTTCGCCCCACTCCATGAGCCGCATTATAGCGCGGAACATCGGGCTCTGGGTCCGATGCTCTAATCTTCTTCGTCCACGCGGCTTCGGCGTGAGCCGGCTATGCGTGCCACGAGGTCGGCAAGCTCGGTCGGCTGGAAAGAACCGGCCCCGATCCCCCCTGCCAGTTCCCCGCTGCCCGAGGGCAGAACCGCGCTTCCAAAACCCAGCTTTTCGGCTTCCTTGAGGCGCTGTTGCGCATGCGCAACCGGCCTCACGGCGCCCGAAAGGCTGATTTCGCCGAAATAGACGCAATCGGCGGGAAGGGCAAGACCGGTGAGCGAGGAAACCAGGGCGGCCGCCACTGCCAGATCGGCCGCGGGCTCCGAAATCCGGTAGCCTCCGGCGACATTGAGATAGACATCGTGGCTGCCGAATCGCACCCCGCAATGGGCTTCGAGAACCGCCAGGATCATCGACAGTCGGGCGCCGTCCCAGCCGACGACGGCGCGGCGCGGCGTGCCGAGCGAGGAGGGTGCGACCAGTGCCTGGATCTCGACCAGCACCGGCCTTGTCCCCTCCATGCCGGCGAAAACCGCGGCCCCGGGCGATTTTGCATGGCGCTCGCCAAGGAAAAGCTCGGACGGATTGGCGACCTCGCGCAGGCCCTTGTCCGACATTTCGAAGACGCCGATCTCGTCGGTCGGGCCAAAACGGTTTTTCACCGTGCGCAGGATGCGGTAATGGTGGCCGCCTTCGCCTTCGAAGTAGAGCACGGCGTCGACCATATGCTCGACGACACGCGGCCCGGCGATCTGGCCTTCCTTGGTGACATGGCCGACCAGCACGATCGCAGCACCCGTGGATTTCGCGTAGCGGATCATCGCCTGGGCGGCGGCGCGCACCTGGGTAACGGTGCCCGGCGCCGAATCGGCAAGGTCGGTCCACAGCGTCTGGATCGAATCCAGGATGACGAGATCAGGCCGCTTGCCGTCGGCGATCGTCGCCAGGATGTCCTCGACATTGGTCTCGGCGGCAAGTTCCACCGGAGAGGAGGCGACGCCAAGCCGCTGCGCCCGCAGCCTGATCTGCGCGACCGCCTCTTCGCCCGAGACATAGACGATGCGGTGTCCTTTTGACGCCAGTGCCGCGGCCGCCTGGGTAAGCAGCGTCGACTTGCCGATGCCGGGATCGCCACCGACCAGCAGCGCCGAACCGCGCACGAAACCACCGCCGGTGGCGCGATCGAGTTCGCCGATGCCCGAGATGATGCGTGGCGCGTCCTCGATATCGCCGGACAGCGTGGTCAGCACCACCGCGCGTCCCTTGCGGGCGTTGCGCGTGTTGGCTGGTCCTGAGCCGATGCCGCCGGACGTGCCTTCCTCGACCAGCGTGTTCCACTCGCCACAGGCATCGCATTTGCCGGCCCAGCGCTGATGCACCGATCCGCAACTCTGGCAGATGAATTGGACCCGGGATTTGGCCATTAGAGGAACGCCACGTGGTGACAGGCTGGCGGGGCAGCGCCCCCCTCTGGCCTGCCGGCCATCTCCCCCTCGAGGGGGGAGATTTGCAGCTTCAGCCCTTGCGCCTTCTTTTCAACGCCAAAAATTGGCGAAAGGATCGATGACATCCAATCTCCCCCCTGGAGGGGGAGATGTCCGGCA